>NZ_CP027795.1:0-95132 GCF_003013675.1 Rhodococcus (subgen. Prescottella) equi | reverse complement strand
GGTCCGGCCGTCATCCAGGCGTTCGAGCACGCCTACTACGTCAAGCGCAGTGGAGACGCCGTCGCGTCACTGATGGTGATGCCGTCCCCGGTAGCGGAGGTCCAGTCGTTCATCGACGCCGTCCCCGTCGGCACCGACCACTGCGTGACCGTGCTCCCGACCCCGGACCCGAACCGCTGGTCAGTCGACGTGCTGCTGAGGATCCCGCCCGTTGGCAGCGAAGGCATTCACCGGCAGTGGATCACCACGGCACCCGGTGACGGCGGAATGAAGATCGCGACAGTGGAGGACCGCAAATGACGAACGTTTACCCCCTGCGCAGGACACCGAAGGTGACGGATCCCGAGCAGGTGTCGGCCATCGTCGTTGCCGGCTCCGGTGGAGCCGCGTCGACCACAACGACCTACGGGTTGGCGACCGCACTGCGGCTCGGCACGGGTTCGGACGTCGCCGCGATCGACGGAACCTCCGACGGCGGGAACCTGCTCGAACGCACCGGCATCGACGCCATCGACAGCGCCCGCGCGATTCGCCAGCTCGGATCCCGCATGGCCGTCAGCAGCGCGGGTGTGGTCGTCGTCGGGCACGGCGACACCACCGACCCGGCCCTCGTCGACGGTCTACTCGCAGACCGCAGCTTGGCTCGCTTCCACGACGTCGGTCCGGCGTTGCGCTCGCGTCGCCTCGGCCCGCTCATCGAAGCCGGGGCAGGGATCGTGATCGTGGCCCCGGCGCGGTCCGAGCCGCTGAGTCGAATGCGCGATGCCCTCGGCTGGCTGATGAAGACCTACGGCGCCGACACCCTGGCACGCACGATCGTGACCATCTCCCACCAGATGCCGGAGACCCTGATCGACCTCGCGCCGATCCGGGACGCACTCGCGCCCCGCACCGCCGGGTTCGTCGAGGTCCCGTTCGACGCTGCGCTCGCGCTGCCGGGACGCCTCGACCACCGGCGCCTGTCGAGCGGAGCTCTCGACGCGTGGACCGATGCCCTCGACGCGCTCGGACAGTTGACCGCCGTCCAAGACCACAACGTCGACACGACAGGAGAGCTGGCATGAGCCAACGTGACTCGATCACTCTCGACGTCCGATCGGAGCCAATGGACGGCGTTCGTCCGTCGCCCGCTGTGTGGCTTGTCGGCGCGCACGGCGGCGCCGGTGTCTCGACGCTCGCGCACTACTGGGACTTCGCCGGTGATGCCCGCCAGCAATGGCCGTGCGGCACCGACCGCGAACGCGAATCCCCGTACGTCGTCGTGGTGTGCCGGGAAACCATCGAAGGACTCGCCAGCGCCCACGACCTCATCCTCGAACACCGAAACCGGGGCCTGCAGACCGAACTCCTCGGCCTGGTCACGATCGCGAACACCGCGGGCGCGGCCCCGAAGGACGTTCGCCAGCGGCGCTCCATCGTCGCCGGCGCGGTGCACGACAACTGGTCGATCGGTTGGCACCGATTCCTCGGCTCGGCCGCCCGGTCGAGCCTGCCCACCTGGCGCGCGATCGACGGCGTGCCCATCCAGACCAAGGGAGCCGCCATCCAGGTTCCCGCGGACGTGATCGCTGCCGGCATCGGCATCGTCACGGCGATCCAGGACCGACTGCCCGACCTGTGGTCGACGCAGTAGTTCATCACCACCAAAGGGAGGGAAATCTCCATGCTCCACACCGTCCTCGACACCGCGGTTCTCGCGCAGAACTTCGACATCAATCCTGAGGTGCCACCCGGCGCGAACGGCCTGCTCAAGCTGCTGAACTGGCTCCTTTGGGGCGTCACTCTCGCCTGCGTTGCCGCACTGGTTTTTTCGGGCGGCAAGTTCGCGTGGGAGAAGTGGCAGAACGGCCAGTCCGACGCCGTCAAGATGCTCGTCGGCAGCCTCGTCGGTGCGATCGTCGCCATCTCGGCGAACTCGATCCTCTCCGCCGTCACCTCGGCGTAGGCAGAAGGCGATCCCGGAATGCGACTCCCTGACTCGTACCCACCTACCGAGAACCTGGCAGTGGTCGAACTGCCCAGCGACGTCGTCGAAGATATTCAGACGCTTCTCGGATATGCCGCCGGGATCGTCTTCGTCATCTGCGTCGCGAAGGTCATCTTCGTCGGCGCACGCATGGCGTGGGACCACAAGCACGGCGCAGGCATGGAGTCGCCGAAGGCCGCGGAGTTCCTGGCCGCGAACATCGGTGCACTCCTGGCCGGAGGCGTCTCGGTCACCATCGCCACGATCCTGCTCTCGAGCGCCTACGGACCGCAGTCGACGACACCACCCCAGAAGGCCGACATCGTCCAAGAAATCAAGAACAAAACGAAACCGACTGAGCAGCAAGAAGAACAGCAGGATCAGGAGAACGAATGATTCGGCGCCTGGCAGGGGCAGCAATCGTCGCGGTGGCACTGGCCACCGCCGGCTGCGGAGGAGCAGGACAGCCCGACAACCAGCCCACAGCATCACTGACCGACGCACCGGAGATCGCGAGCTGGTCCTCGGTCAAGGGCGTGTGGGTGCCCATCGGCAAGAACGATGGGCCGAAGGGCGGAAGTGGGGAGCCCTTCACCGGATTCACCCATACTCCGCAGGGTGCCGCACTCGCGGCCATCACCCAGTCCGTCCAGCTGGCAACAGCGTCCGACACCGATTGGCCGAAGATCCTCGGATCTGTCGCCGCACCCGGGGAGACCCGGGACGTGTACGCCGCCAACCGAGCCCTCGTCTCCATCTCGGGACTCGACCCTGAGGCGGTACCGGAGATCGTCGGCTACACGATCACCGACTACAGCGACGACGCCGCGAGCGTCGACGTCGTGCAGCGCTTCCCCGACAACTCCCTCGCCGCATCACACAGCCGAGTCGTGTGGACCGGGGAGGACTGGCACCTCGAACTCCCCGCAGAAGACGCCACCAGCATCACCGCGCTCGACGAGATGCCCTCGGACCTGGTCAACCTGGAAGGAACCCGCAAGTGAGCGAACAGAACACCAACACGACGGCCGCCCCGCCGGCCGACGACTCCTCCACGGACGACAAGGGAAACTCCGCGACCAAGCTGATGATCGGCCTGTCCGTTCTCGCGGTCATCATCATCGCCGGCATCGTGTTCAGCATCGTGATCCTCGTCCGCGGTGAGGACGCAGGACCACTCGTTCCTGCAGATCGGAACGCCACTGGAGGGAACAGCCAGGTGGCGCAAAGCCTCTTCGAACCCGAGCCCGTCTTCGACCGTGTGAACCGAGTCATCTACGTCCCGATTGACGAGAAGGGTGCCGTCCTTCCGCAGTCCCAGCCCGGCACCGACCGTCCCGCCGACCAGGCGCCAGGCGGCGTGATGCTTGAGCGAATCCACGGAAACATGGATCTTCCGTTTTCCACCTCGGATGGTCCGACGCGCTTCACCGACAATGGCGTCGCGGCAGGGTTCTCGCGTACCGCGCAGGGTGCCGGACTGGCTGCTGCCCACTACATGGGCTACCTGTTCGGTGGCCCGGATCGCCAGAAGATGCTCGTCGATGCAGGATTCCTGTCCGATCCCGGCGGTGAGGTCAAGAAGGCGAACCTGGCAGCCATTCCGAACAACACCCCGGCCTCGGCAATGCCAATGGTCAAGGTGCGGTTCAACCCTGATCTGACGCTCGTGGAGTTCGGTTACAGCGCCGACACGGCGGATGGGAAGAGCAAGAACTCCGTCACCAAGGTTCCGATGGTCTGGCGCGAGGGGACCGGCTGGATTCTCAAAGTTGATTCCAACGGAATGGGTTCCACGACTGTGCCCACCTTCGATGAGGGGTGGACATCTTGGTGGTGAGCACGCTCAAACGATCGACGCTGCAGGGTCTTCTGATTGCCCTTATCGCTCTTCTCGGAATGCTCATAGCAGTTCAACCGGCGGCGGCGCAGGAGAGCTCCCCGGCTCCGACGAGCCAGGAAGCTGCTCCGACCGACGGTGAATCGACCGAGACCGACGGGGAATCCGAAAAGAGCACCCTTGACACGGTCACCGGCACGATCACAGGTGCCCTCGACTGCGCCAAGATGCTCGGCAACACCGCTGGCGCAGTCGCTGGCTGGCTTGCCGGCGCGGTCGGTGCGGAAGTCAATACGTGTGGGGAAACCGCTGGCGATGTGATGTCGGGCGTCACCGGCAAGATTGGTGATGCTGCCCAGTCGGTTGCTGAGGGTGCCGTCGAGAAAACGGCGCTTTCGTTCGGCAACGCTGGAGCGGAGATCCTCAAGTTCGCTCTGGGCTGGTGGATCACGTTCAACCCGATCGACACGGACGTCTTCACCGACACCGTCTCCTCGATCGGTGAGTACACCTTCTACATCCAGGTCGCAGCGTTCGCGCTGTCGATGATTCTCCTCGGTGCTCGCCTGGCGATGGCGCGCTCGGGCGCGATCCGCGACACCTCGGAAGAGGGCTTCCGGCAGATGGCGCGGGCGACCCTCGTCGCTGGCACGTTCACCAGCCTCGTCGTTCTCGGCACCCGGCTCTCGGACGGCATCGCGAACTGGTTCATGGAAGGGACCGTCGGTGAAGACCCGCGTGGCCTCGTCGAGGCGATGGTCTCGATCGCCGTCTACGCGGGCCCGGGCGGGACCGCCCTGCTGTTCGTGATCGGACTCCTCGGCATCCTCGGCGGCCTGGTGATGGCCTTCCTGATGCTGATGCGAACCGGCTTCCTCGTGTTGATGGCGGCCGCCCTGCCGATCGCCGGTGCGGCTGGCGGTACGAAGATCGGCTCCCAGGCCTTCGACAAGATGATCGCCTGGACGATCGCCTGGCTCCTGGTCAAGCCTGTGGGTGCCTTCGTCATTGGCTGCTCGGCGATGCTGTTCCTCAAGGCGACACCGACGATCTCGAACCCCGACAACGGGGACGCGCTGATGGCACTGACCGGCGTGATTCTGCTGTGCGCGGCGGCCCTCGTGCTGCCGTCGCTGATGCGCATGATCGTTCCGAACGTCGGCGCTCTCGGCGGCGGTGGCAGTGGTGCCGCGGCCGGTGCGGCACTCGGAGCCCTCGCGATGAAGGGCGCCGGGATGATGGCCGGCGGCGGTGCACCGACCGGTGCTGCGGTGGCGAGCAGCTCGTCGACAACGGCTTCTACCAGCGCCTCTGGTGGCGACTCCGGCATGACGACAGGTGCGGCGCAACCGGCCCCGGCCAGCTTCGGTGGCGGCGGTGACGGCGGTCAGCAGCCCGGAGGAACCAGTGGCGGGAATCCGAACGTCAACGGCGCGGCCGGGGGCAACCCGGGCGGTAGCGAGGCGGGGACACCCACGAGCTCGGGCGCAGCGCCGGCGTCGGGTGACAGCGGCGGCCGGCAGCCCGTCTCGACGGGCGCGGCTGTCCCGCAATTCAATTCGGGAGGGTTTGAGCGATGAAGGAGCAGGAGTACCACACCTACGGGGCGTGGCGTCGGCCCCGCGATACCGGACTGATGGGCGCGACGTTCGGCACGACGATGCTCGGCATCGGTGCCGCTGCGGTTGTCTTCTTGACCGGTCTCTTCTTCGGTTTCGGGGTGGCCTTCGTGATCGCCGTCCCCCTGGCGCTCGCCTTCATCCCCCTCATCAACTCGCGTGACGGCCGCTCCGGCTACGAAAGGGCACTCATGAGATTCCAGTTCTGGCGTGCGGGCCGGCGCGGCGAACACGTCTACTCCTCCGGCACGTTCTCCCGCATCCCGGGCCGCAAGTACCGGCTGCCCGGCGTCCTCGCGGATACCGAGCTGTACGAGGGCATCGACTCGGACGGCCGCAGCTTCGGAATGATCCACATGCCGAGCAAGGACGCCTACACGATCGTGCTCGACGCGTTCCCCCAGGGCGCGGAGACCGTCGACCAGGAAGTGATCGACCAGTACGTCGGGAACTGGGCGCAGTTCCTCAACGGAGCGGGCGAGACGTCCGACGTCCTCGGTGTCGTGACGGTCCTCGAAACCCTCCCCGAGACAGGCATCGAGCTGTACGAGACGATTCACCAGAACACCCTTCCCGATGCTCCGCAGCTGGCCCGGGACTCGAACTACCAGCTCGCCACCGGATTGACCTCCGGCGGGCTTCGCCTGACTGCGCGTATCGCGATCACATTCGAAGCCAAGACCGCTGAGCGCAAACAGGACCCGTCCGAGCAGGCCGTCGAGCTCGGTCGCCGGCTGCCCGGCCTGACCGCGGCCGCCGCCCGTGCCGGTGCGCCATGCTCGCCGATGGACGCCGACGAGATCATGGCGTTCGTGCGCCGCTCGTACGACCCTGCGTCGGTCGTCGACATCGAACGTGGCCTGCACTCCGGCGAGGGAACCGGCCTCGAGTGGGCGGACTGTGGTCCCCGTACCGCCAACGAGACTTCCGACGGGGGACGGTACTTCCACGACGGCGCGGTCTCCGCGACGTGGGAGATGCGTGAGGCTCCCAAGGGCGCGGTCACCGAGTCGGTGCTGCAGCGGTTGCTGTCCCCGAACTCCGCCGTGCCGATCAAGCGCGTAGCGATCGTCTACCGCCCGCACTCGGCCGGAGAAGGCACTCAGATCGTCGACAGCGACTACCGCAACGCACTCGCCGCCGCGAGCGGCGGTTCGGTGAAGCAGATGGGGATCGCCTCCGCCCAGGCCCAGATCGACGTCGCCTCCACGGCACAGGCCCGGATGGAGCAGGCACGAGGCGCCGGCGTGACACGGTTCGGTGTTCTGGTCACGGTCACAGAACCGGTTGGCAGCTCCGATGTCCCGAAGATCGACGCGCTGATCCAGGACCTGTCCCGGCAGAGCCGCCTCGCGGTGCGCCGATCGTGGTGCTGGCAGTCCGCCGCGTTCGCGGCCTCGCTCGGTATCGGTGTCATTCCCGCCGACCACTCCACCATTCCGTCGTTCCTCAGCAGCTAGAAGGACCTACCGATGAGTGCACACAAAGCTGCCAAGGCGAAGCCGCAGACGCCTGCTGACAAGATCGCCCGCACGCTACTCTCCGACGCCGATCTTGCCGCGCTCGAATCCGCGGCCGCGGCCGAGCAGAACGCCGTCAAGAAGGCCTGGAAGCAGGCCCTCATCAAGCGCCAGTACAGCCGACGGGCCACGCTGGAACGGCTGACCAAGTCCAGCACGGACGGGTTCACCCGCGACGTCGCCACCCTCGACGAGCGCGGCTTCGACGGCCCGGGCGGCGGCCGAATGTCGACCGTCATGCCGCCCGTCGAGTACCGGGGTACCAACGTGCAGGTCGCAGGCGCCTACCCCTGGATCGTCGGCGCGAAGGCCCCGCTTCTCGGTACCCCACTCGGCCGGCACCTGCGCACCGGTGCAGCAGTCGGATTCGATCCGTTGTACGCGTGGAAGATGAAGGCGATCACCGCACCGTCGTGCCTGATCTGCGCGCTGAACGGGTTCGGTAAGTCGACGCTGCTGCGTCGAATCTGCCTGGGCGACATCGCCCGTGGTACCCGCGTCCTGGTCCCCGGAGACCTCAAGCCGGATCTTCGTCGCCTGACCGAGGCTGTCGAGGGGCAGGTCAGCGAGGTGGGCTATGGCACCGGCTCGAACAACCCCCTGGCGCGCGGCCCGATCGGCGAAGCGATCGCGCAGCTGCCGGAAGGATCACTTGAACGCGAGCGTGCAGAGTTCGCGCTGCACGCACGCCAGTTGAACATGACGTGCGCGCTGCTCGAGATCGTCCGTCGCGGTCCCCTCCGGGACTTCGAGGAGACGATGCTCGCTTCGGCGATCCGACTGCTGTACGCGGAGGACTCGGAGTTCAGCAACGACAAGCCGGCACTGATGCAGGACCTCATCGACGTCATCGCCGGTGCTCCGGACGAGCTGATGGAAGACGCGGTCGCCGATTCAGCCGAGGAGTACCGTGCGCAGATCAAGCCGTTGCTGCGGTCGATGCGTGCACTGGTCAAGGGACGTTTCGGTGAGACGTTCAACCGCCACAGCACTGTTCGGATCGACATCTCCAAGCCGATGGTGTGCCTGGACGTGTCGTCCGTCCCGCCGGGCGACGAGCTCATGCGAGCCGCTGTGTTGCTCTCGGGATGGAACGAGGCGTTCGCCGCTGTCGAGGCCGCGCACATCCTCGCCGATGCGGGGCTGGGGCCGAACCTGGCGTTCCACGTCCTCATGGACGAGTTCTGGCAGGTCCTGTCGGTCGCGGACGGCGCGCTGGTCCCGCGAGTGGATGCTGTTCAGCGTCTGCAGCGCTCGATCGGTGTCGCGATGACGATGGTGACGCACTCGCTCGCAGAGCTGGAAAAGGCCGGTGGCCTCGGCTTGGTCGAGCGTTCCCGCGCCCGGATCATCGGCCCCGTTCCGGAGGCAGAGGTCGACCGGCTGAGCAAGTTCATGAAGTTCTCGGAAGCCGAACGGAACATGCTCACCAGCTGGGCCACCGACGGCACATCGGCCGTCGATGAGAAGAAGGCGCTGCGACAGGCCCGCCGCAAGGCCGCCGTGAACTACGTCGCCGCCGACGACACGGTGGACACCTCGGCGCCAGAGACCAAGCGCACCGCGGCCGGCGTCGGACAGTTCCTGCTCAAGCTCGGTGAAGGCGCAGCCCCAGGAACGCCGTTCAAGGTGTGGGTTCCCCCAGCGGAAGAAGCTTCCGGCATCCACGACACCGACGCCCGACTGCGCTCGGCCGACGACGACCGAGGGAAGGAATTCGCAGCATGACCTACGAGCGTCGCCGCTACAACGTCGTTGACGACGACACCCGCGACGCGGCCGTGCGAGCTGTCGTCGCCCGCATCGAGGCGGGTGACAGCTTCACCGCTGCAGCGCGTGCCGCCTCGAAGCAACTCGATGTGTCAGAGACAACCGTCAGGGCCTGGGTGAATCGGTCCGGGCTGCGCCCGCGACGGACCGCGAAAGAGGTGGCGGCACTCGAAACCGAGCTGGCGATGGCGCGGGAGCTGAACCGGGTGCTGATCGCGAAGTACGGGGCCGGAGAGGGATTGAGGAGCCAGTGAACGACAAGGGGGGGACCGGGCTGATCGCGGTCATTCTCGCGGTTGTGCTCGTGCCGTTCATGCTGATCCTGCTGCTCATGGTGGGGATCCAGGACGAAGAGGACCAGCAGGCCGCGACGAATTGCCTCGGCCCCGCCAGCACGGGACAGGGCGGCGACCGTCTCGCGCCGCTCGGCTCGTTCATCAAGCCCGTCGATCCCTCCACCGTCACACTCACCTCCGGGTTCGGTGCGCGGTGGGGCGAGGAGCACAAGGGCATCGACCTCGCCGGCGACATCGGTACACCGATCTACGCGGCGGCCGACGGCACTGTCCGCAATGCGGGGGAGGCCAGCGGTTTCGGCCAGTGGGTCGTTCTCGACCACGTCCGCGACGGCCAGCTCGTGGCCACCGTCTACGGGCACATCGACACCTACAGCGTCGAGGTCGGACAGCAGGTCCGGGCCGGTCAGCAGATCGCGACGATCGGCAACCGTGGCCAGTCGACCGGCCCGCACCTGCATTGGGAGGTGTGGCCCGGGGGATGGGGGACCACCGCCGTCGATCCACAGCCGTACTACGACTCCGCGCCCGCACCGGGCGCGCCGACCACCGGAGGCCCGACCGCTGTACCGACGCCGCCGGCGGAGACTCTCACAGCCGACCTGTCGAAGCCGCTCCCCGCGTCGGCCGGTTCCGAGCAGAACATGCAGGTCGACACCAAGAAGTTGATCCGGGCCCTGCACGCGAAGTTCGGTGACCGGATCAGCACCCTCGGCGGCTGGCGCGCGGACGGCGGCTACGCCACCGACCACCCCGACGGGCGGGCAGTCGACGCGATGATTCCGGACTACCTGTCCGGCACCGGCGTTCAGCTCGGCGACGAGATCCTGGACTACGTCATGGCGAACGCCGAGTTCTTCAACGTCGAGTACGCCATCTGGCGGCAGACGTACTACCCCGTCGGCGGCAGTCCGAACGTGATGGAAGACCGCGGCTCGGAGACCCAGAACCACTTCGACCATGTTCACATCACCGTGAACGGTCAGGGCTTCAACGAAACCGGCTTCGCCTGGGGATCGGCACCTGGCGGTGGCGGCGGTAGCGCTTCGGCCGCGGCCGCGGACTGCGTCATCTCCGGTGAAGGCCTCGGCGACAGCCTGGCCCCGGGCAGCGTCCCCGCCGAGTTCGCCCCGTGGATCCAGAAGGCAGGCAACATCTGCCCGCAGATCCGCCCATCGCTGCTCGCGGCTCAGCTCGAGCAGGAGAACGGGTTCCGCCACGGCGCAGACGCCCCAGTATCGGAGACCGGGGCAGGGGGTCCAGCCCAATTCATGCCAGGCACCTGGGCCACCTACGGCAAGGACTACGACGGCGACGGCCGCATCGACATCAACTCGATCGGTGACTCCGTCATGGCTCAGGGCCAGTACATGTGCACGATCGCGCAGTCGATCGACGGCTGGATCGCCGACGGCAAGGTGTCCGCGCCGAACGGCCGGACCGAGCTGTACCTCGCGGGCTACAACGCCGGTGAAGGCGCAGTGCTCGAATCCGGTGGATTCCCCACCGGAGCGACCGACTACGTCGTCCAGACCCGCCCTTACGCCGACAAGATCATCGCCAACGAAGCCAAGTTCCGGGCGATCAACCAGTGAAAGGACCAGCAGTGAGGATCCAGCGCACAGCTGCAGCAGTGACGTTGACCGCCGCGGCCGCCATTGCACTCGCAGGGTGTGGCAGCGACTCCCAAGAGGTCTCGCACACCGGAACCGACGATCATGCGGCCATCAGTCCGTTGTCCCCACAGGAGATCGACGCCGACCAGACCGCGATCACGGCCATGCAGATGATCCTGTCGTGGCAGCCGGCCGTCGACGTGAACAAGAGCGACGCCCTCGTCCGGGCCAAGCCTTGGCTCGGCGGTGACCTTCTCGCGGCCGTAGAAGAAGGGAAGAGCGTGTCGATCCGGCCGGATCGTGACTGGCAGCAATGGGCCACCGCGAAGGACGCATTGACCGCGAATTGCGCTCGCGCCGACACCACACCTGCGGCGCCGGCTGGAATGCGCACCGTCGTCATCGACGTCACCTGCCGGCAATCAGTCCTGCACGCCACTGGCCAGAGCACTCCCCGTACGCCGGAGACCTGGCGCACCACCGTCACTCGCACCGATGACGGTTGGCGACTGACCGACTACCGATTCCAGAAGTAGAAGGGGTCTACTCGAAATGGCACGTGCACGACGCGACCGACCGAATGGCAGCTCCAACTCCGACGAAGTCCTGTTGAAGGCACTTCCAGTGGTCGTAGCGGTGGCGTTCCTGCCGACCATCGCCTACAACCAGGGCGGTGGCGATCACCCCACCTGGAATCCGCTCGCGCTGTTCATCTCTCTCGGCTTCGGCAAGACGACCTGGCCGGGTGGCGCGACATCGGTGCTGATCCTCGAACTGCTCCTGCTCGCCGTCGCGTTCGTCGGCGGATGGTGGATCCTCCGCAAGATCGGTGTCCTCGAGAAGGTGAAGGACAAGCGGTCGGAGATCCGTATCGACAAGCTCGCGGACACGATGGTCGACCCCCGCGAGGTCGACGAGACGAACGTCAAGCACCTCGCCGAGACGACCGAACGCCTCGCCCCTGCCATTCCCCGCGATCACCCCGGATACCTGGGCATTCCCCTCGGCGAAACCGTCGTCGGCAAGCGCGACCTGCGGTTGCCGTGGGAGTTCGTGTGCCTCGCCTACGCTGGCGCCCGAATGGGTAAGTCGGCGGGTCTGGCGATCCCGGCGATCTGCCATGCTCCCGGCGCCACCATCGTCGCCTCCAACCGCGGCGACGTCTACTCCCACACCGTCGGCCTGCGCCGGAAGTCGGGCCGGGTCTGGCTGTTCGACCTGCAGGGCGTCACCACCGGTGATCGTCGCCAGCGCGCCACGTTCTGGTTCAACCCGCTGCGGAACGTGACCGACCTGCCGTCCGCGGCGGCCGTGTGTGGTTACTTCATCTCCGCGGCCACCGACGCCAATGCCAAGGTCGACGCCTACTTCGACGGCAATGCTCGCGACCTGTTCGCCTCGTACATGCTGGCGGCTTCGCTGGCTGGCGGCGACATCCGGCACGTGGTCGAGTGGCTGACGAACACCCAGTCGCAGATCCCGCCCGCGATTCTCAAGCAGTACGGATATCCGGACCTGGCGAAGACGATGCGCGGCAAGCAGTCGGTCAACGCCAAGCAGCGCGACGGCTTCTACGACATGGCCCGCCGCTTCCTCGCCCCACTCGACGAGCCTCGCTACGCCGAGGCCGTCCTGCCGAACCAGCGCACCATCATCGGCACCGATCCCGACGGGAACATCACCTTCGCCCCGGGCGATGTGGTGCACGACCTTCCGGAGTTCATCGCGGAAGAGTTCGTTGCCCGCACCGACACCATGTACGCCATGTCGAAGGACGGTCCGGGCTCGTCGTCGGCGATCTCGAGCGCGCTCGTCGGTCAGATCCTCAACAGCGCCGAGGAATACTCCGAGCAGCAGGAGTCGGAGCGGATGCCGATCCCGATGACCGCGGTCCTCGACGAGGCAGCGAACATCTGCAAGCTCGAAGACCTGCCGCGTTGGTACTCCCATTTCGGCGGCCGCGGCATCATCCTCATCACCTTCTTGCAGTCTCCCTCGCAGGGCGAGAAGGTCTGGGGACGCGAAGCGTTCGACGCGATGGTCGACGCCTGCAGCGTCACCTGGTACGGCGGCAACGTCAAGGACGACGCATATATCTCTGGTCTCGTCGACGCCATCGGCACGCACTACGTCGAGTCCGAGTCCCGGAACCGGGGCGCCGGCCTGTTCGCCTCTGGCCAATCGACGGTGTCGAGCAGCTGGCAGAAGGAGAGCATCTTCGAAAAGCGTGACCTCAAGGCGCTTCCGAAGACCCGCGCCATCGTCACGATCGGTGGCAGCTCACCGATCCTGGTCCGCAAAGCGTTCTGGGGTGGTTCCCCCTTCGCCGACGAGATCCGCCAGTCGAAGAAGGACAGCAAGCTCGCGACCACGCTCGAACAGCAGAAGGCCCTGCCCCTCGGCATGTCCGACCGGCCCGCCACCGCCGTGGACGTCGATCCGGAACCGGAGGCCGTAGTCGACACCGCAGCCCCGCAGCTCGTCGCAGACCACACGCCCGACGTCGGCGTGAGCTCATCGCGCGTCGATGCCCTATTCGATTCCGAGTTCCTGGGGAAGGACTGAACATGGTGAAGTTCGCTGTCGAGGACGCAGACAACTGGGATGCCGGCGACGAAACCACGGAGCCCGAGATCGTCGGCTGGGAGGACGCCGAGCAGGCCGACGCTGACGACATGGGCAGCGAATACGCCACCCACGACTTCGCCAACGGCCCGGAGGACGACGACGACTACGCCGAGCGAGCTGCCGAACAACCGGACGGCGCACACGACGCACCGCCCGAAGCCGAGGAGCCCCCAGCGAAGAAACCGCAGTTCGCGAACGTCTTCGAGTGGTTCGATGGCTTCTTCCGCCCGGTGATCCGCCGCAAGATCGGCGACTCAGACTCCTCCCTGTCCTGGGACGCTCGCTGGTGGGCCTACCCCGAGGTCGTGGCACGATTGACCGCGCTGCACTACTCATGGGAAGAGGCGAGGGCCTCGGATTCGATGTCGGCCATGTCGCTGTGGTGGATTCAGCACCTCGAACCGCATCTGCGCGTGATCCTTGATGGCGACACCGGGCCGATGGCCAACGCGAAAGAATCCCGTGACTGGATGGGATGGCCTGTCTTGCCCGTCGACGACGTCCCCGCCGACGTCTTCAACTACATCGTCAACAACGGCGAGCGGGCGGAAGAGTGAGTTCCGTTTTCACCGACCCGATCCGCACGCGGGTCGACTCGAGCCGAAGAGTGATCTTGTATACATTCAAATCGCATGGCAGGGCACCTGGCCCAGCCAATCCCCGGGAGGGGTTATCCCACGATGGAGTGTGTTTCTGTGTCCCGTAACTCCGACAGTCGATCCACCTCGAAGGGGAAAGTGGGCATCCTCACCGAGAAGCCCTCGGCGGCGCGCAACTTCGCGGCCGCGCTCGGTGGCATGAGTGGCACGTTCGACGGCACGGAATACGTCATCGTCAATGCGCGAGGCCATCTGCTCGAATTGAAGGACCCGTCGGCGATGGTGCCGGAGGCGCTCGTTGAGCGGTACAAGAGCTGGGAACTCGCGAATCTCCCGTGGCGCTCCCAAGACTTCCGCTGGGAGCGCGAAATCAGGCGCAAGCTCTCGGGCGGGAAGCTGGTCACCGACAAGGACGCGAAGAGCCTGCTCGCGCAGCTCAAGACGACGCTGTCGGACTGCGACACGGTGTGCAACGCCGCCGACCTCGATCCGACCGGTGAGGGCTCACTGCTGGGCTGGGAGATCGTGGAGTTCCTCGGCCTGCAGGGCAAGAAGCTCGAGCGGATGGAGTTCCTCGACGAGACCCCGGCCTCGCTGCAGAAGGCGTTCAGGACGCGGCGGCCGGTGTCGTCGATCCAAGACGAGGGTGACTACCGCAAGGCCGACTTCCGATCGAAGTGGGACATGCTGTCGATGCAGTTCACCCGCGTCGCGACCAGAGTCTCCGGGTCCAACACGGTGCTGCGGAACGGCCGCCTCAAGTCGGCGATGGTCGTGATCGTCGGCGACGGCCTCGACGCCCACAACGGCTACGTCAAGAAGGCGTTCTACGAGAACCGGTTCCGTGACGAGAACGGCGTGACCTACACCGATCCCGATATCGACCGGTTCGAGAACAAGGCCGACGTCCCCGGCGGCTTGAGCGCGTCCGCAGTGGTCCACGACGGGACGACCCGTAAGAAGACCGCGCCGCCGCTGCTGATGGACCTGGCCGCGCTCTCCTCGCTGCTGTCGAAAAAGGGGTTCGGCGCCAAGAACGTGCTCGAGACCTACCAGAAGATGTACGAGGTCCAGGTGGTCTCGTACCCGCGCACCGAGGACAAGTTCATCTCGCCTGAGCAGTTCAACGAGCTGCTTCCGCTGGTCGATGCGATCGCCGCCGTCGTCGGTGTGGATTCGGCGGCGTTGAGCCACCGCACCCCGCGCAAGAGTCACGTCAAGTCCGGTGGCGCGCACGGCGCAAACCGCCCGGGCCCCAACGTCCCTCCCAGCCTGGCCGCGGTGGAGAAGAGATTCGGCGAGCTGGGCCGGGAAATCTACGAGGTGCTGGCGAAGAACTATCTGACGATGCTGGCCCCGGACTACGAGTACGACCAGCACCGGGGACATGTCGAGAAGTACCCGAGCTTCGTCGGTGCGCTGAACGTGCCGGCCGTGCTCGGCTGGAAGGGCGTGTTCGTCGTCGAAGACGACGACACCGACGAGCCCGAACCGGCGTCGGGGGCGACCACACTCGGCAAGCTCGCGGAACCGTTCGTGCACGAGGGCTTCCCCGCGAGGCCGCCCCACCCGACGATGAGCTGGCTGATGAAGCAGCTCGAGAAGCGAAGCGTGGGCACCGGTGCCACCCGGACCAGCACATACGCCGAGGTCACCAACAACGCCACCGGCAAGGCCCTCATGATCGAGAAGCGCGGCAAGCTCACCCTCAGCCCGCTCGGCGAGCTCAACCACCGCATCCTCCCGGGCACACACATCGGCGACCTGTCGATCACCGAGCAGGTATACGAGCAGATGGCGCAGATCGAGGCGGGCACCGGCGCGACCCCCGACTTCCTGCCGTTGGTGGCCGACCTGGTGCGTCACGACATCGAGAAGATGAAGGTGAACGCGGGCCGATTGCCTGCTGAGGTCAAGGAGCGAATCGCCAAGGCCGGACTGACCCATGCGCCTGTCGAGACGATCGACCTGCCGCCCGCGCTGCAGTTCACCCACAACGGCACCGCGGTCACCCGCGCGAAGCGGGTGTTCGGTGGGCACCGGTTCACCGACGCCGAGGTGGCCGCGCTGCTGGCCGGCGAGACCATCGAGATCACCGCGAAGCGTCCCAAGACCGGTACCACTTACACCTGCAAGGGCAAGCTCGAAGCCGGCGTCCTGGAGAAGGACGGGAAGCAGTACCCGTACGTGGGCTTCAAGCCCCAGTTCGAGGAGAGAACCGACCTGGTCACCGGCGTGTGGAAGGGCAAGAAGGTCTCGTTCAAGGGCCGCGGCTGGGGCGCCAACGAACACTGGCCCGGCAAGGACTTCACGGAGGAGGAGCTGGCGAAGCTGCTGGCCGGGGAGACCATCGAGTTCGCAGCCAAGAGCAAGACCGGCAGACCGTACACGGCCAGAGGTGCGCTGGCGGAGAAGACCTTCAACGGGCGCAAAGTGGTCGGGTTCGTCTTGAAATTCGACGACGCGAAGCGCCCCACCGGCACGACGAAGCGCAAGGCCGCCAAGTAGCGGCCCTCTGCGCTGGGGAATGACGATGCCCCCGATCCGGCACTGGATCGGGGGCATCGGCATTCACGGGATAGACCGTGACCACCTACATTTCGGCGGTCATCGAGTGGTCGCGCCCGACACCCATATCGGGAACGAACGCGACCTCATTGCTCTGATCGGGCTCGCGCTCGATGTTGAGCATTTCGGTCACGGACCGCGGATGCCCTAGCTGCGCAGCGCGCAGGGCGCCGAGAAGTTCGTCGGTGACCTGCGGCAGATGGACCGGGGAAAGGTTCGGCGCGACTTCATCGTCGCCGTGCGTGGCTCCGATCGCGCTCGCCAAGCCACGGCCGGCGCGTTCGAGCTCCGGCCCCAGCCTGCTCGGCGCGGATGCCCCGCCCGCTTCCGGTGTGGCCACCGGTTCGAGGTCCGCCGATACGTCCACCGCTTCATCAGCGGCCGGCCCCTGTTCGAGATCCGGGCTGGCGGACGGGTCGGACTGCACGTCCGCGGTGGGTTCCTCGTCGACCTCGAAGGTCGGCTCCGGCGCGGGGACGTCGAGATGCTCTGCGGACAGCGCGGCCAGTCTGTCGAAAGGAGGAAGCCCTCGGGCTGCGACGTAGCCGAGCGCAATTGCGGCCGCGGCGTCGAACGCTCGCTTGTCGGACTCGGTTTCGGAGGCCGATCGTTGCGCGTCACGCTGCTGAATCTGTTCCGGACTCATCCGCGCCGCCTGGTACGCGACCTGCTCACGGTGGTGCTGTTGACGGCGCAGAGCGTCGAGCCGGTCGGCGTTCTCCCGGGCCAACCGCTCCCAGCGTTGCGCGTTCGCGGACTGCGCCCCCTCGAGGTGGCGAGCGGTCGCGGCCGCGGCGAGAACTTGAACCCGTGTCTGGTCCCGGGGCGAGCGGTGAAACGCGCCGAGCACCTCGCGCATCGGCTGGGGCTTTGGCACCGAACGTCCCTGCGCGCGAGCACGGTCGACCTTCGACAGGAATCCAGCGACATCCACGACGTCCTGGTGGGCCTGCTCGTGCGCCGGGCGCCCTGGCTTCGCCCAGTCCGGCTGCGGCGCCGCCGCTCCATCCGGTCCCGGGTCGATCGCGCGGGCCCGTTGCGGTCGACCGAATCGGCGCTTGTTGTCGTTGTCAGCCATGTCGTCTCTCCTCGTTCCCCCCTCGCGTCCTGGCGAGGATCCGGTGATCTCACATATCCAGGTCTGGTCCGTGATCGCGGTCGACGCGCGGAGCCTCTTCCCGCCCGATCGGCGGCCCTGTGGGTCGCTGCGTGCCGCGAGCGTCGCGCCTGCCGGAGCCGGGTGTCCCGGAGCCGTCACGGCGCTGGATCTCCGTGTCGATCGACTTGAGGTGCCCGCGCTCGGCCGCCAGCGACGTCTCCAAGCGGGCGATGCGGTCGTTGAGCTTTCCGACGACGCGCTCGTCCGTCACGTGGGCGCGGGCGCGTTGCGCAGCGATCGCACGATTCGACTGTGCGGACCTCTCGATCACGGGCCAACGGCGTTCCGGCGGCGCGGCTGCCTCTGCGGCCGCTACCGCCCGGGCGGCGCTGTCGAGCTGATCGCGAGTGGTGACACCGGAGCGGCGCAGCAGTTCCAGGTCTTCCCGGGCCTGCCGCACGGCGTGGATCTTCTGCTCGTCCGCCGCGACGGCCGCGACCGTGGAATCGACGGCCGCGGTGCCTGAATCCTTGCCCTGTGCGCGGTCGAGCTCCTGCCTCGCCAGAGCGATAAGGGTCCGGGTCTCGCCGATCCGCCGCTTACTCGATTCACGCGCGGCCGCGAGTTCGGCAGCAGTGTGATCGGCGTATGGGGAGCGTCGAGCCGGTGCAGACTGCACCCTGCCGATCACTCGTGTGATCTGTTCGGCGCGCGTCGCGGTCAGGTACGCCACGGGGTCGGCTTCGTCGGCCGGCGCGGAGTTCTTGACGCGCGAGAGCGCGACCTCGCGAACCGCCTTCTCCCACATCGCGATCTTCCGCGAGTCCGTCCCTGGGTCGCCCATTGCTGTCACCCATGCGGCGTTCTCGGCGATCGCCGCGGTCGTGTACGCGTCGACGAACGCGTGCATTTGCTGCTGCTGCGATTGGACGTAGGCGGCGAGGATCGGATCGGTCTCGGCCGCAGCCTCGCTCAGGGCCGGCACCGAGTATCCGGCCACCGCGTCGGTGCGAGTGCGGGGGAGGGGGGTGCTGTTCTCCCGGCTCGTCGCAGCCTGCAGGGCATCGGCCATCACGCGGCCCGGAGCGCGATTCTCGCTGTCGAGCTCGCCCGCCTTTCCGGCGGCGCGCATCGCCCCGGCAGCATCGGTCAAGAGCGCCCGCGAGTCCCAACCGAAGGTTTCGGACTGCGCGACGATCTCGACGATCTTGTCCCAGCCGCCGAGCTGGTGGACCCACGAGAACTGGCGCTCGGTGAGGATCTCGCCGAGCAGGTTCTCGGTCAGATTCTCGTAGAGCGCGCCGACCGCGAGGTTGTGGGTGCTGCGCAGCCGGTCCCACGACGCGGCTTGGCGCTGCTCGTCCTCGATCATCTGGTGCACGGTTCGCTGCGAACCATCGCGGGCGACGATCTTGTTGAGAAGGTCGATCGCGGCCGGATGCTCGTCGGGCCGATGCTCGAAGTCCCAGTCGGGTAGCTCGTCGTTGGCGGCGTAGACGATGTTCGTGTTCTTGCCGCGGGTCATCGCGACGTACAGCGACTGGCGGTCCATGTTCGCGGCCGAGAGAACGTGACAGCTACCGACGGTCATGCCCTGCGACCGGTGCACCGTCGTTGCGTAGCCGAGTTGGACGTTGTCGGTGATGTAGTCGGCTGCGACCGTCACCTCGCCGTCGGAGACGTTGTTCCGCAGGCGCAGTGAACCGTCCTCACCGATCTCGGAGACGGTCCACAGGTCACCGTTCTTCACGCGCCCGGCACGTTGACCGTCGGCGTCCTTCACGACGTACTTGCTGTTGTTCTTGCGGGTGACGACGACGTCGCCGACGGCGGCTTCGAGTCCGTCCGCAAGAACGACGCCGGGGCCGGTGACGGTGCCGTTGGCGCGGTAGTACGCGGCGGCCTTGATGTTGAGTTCGCGGACCAGGTCGTTCGTCGGGGCGACCATGAGGGCAACCTTGTCGGCCTCGACGTCGGCGACGTACGCGTCGAACACCATGTCGGGCAGCTCGTGCCGCATCCCGTCACGGATGCGGTCACGGCGCTCGTACCAGTCGAGCGCGTTACCGGCTCCGGAACGCAGAAGCAGGCTGGCCTCGGCTTCCCCCTCGGTCTTGAACCGGTGAACCTGTTCGAGGAACGGGGCGTCGGTTCGTTCGGCCAGATCGCGCAGAACACCGCCAGCCTCGACGGAGGCGAGCTGCTGCGGATCACCGAGAAGGCGGACGACTGCGCCGGCCTCCGTCGCGATGCGGGTAAGGTCCGCGAGGTCGCGAGCAGAGGCCATACCGGCTTCGTCGACGAGCAGAAGATCGCCACTGTCGATGCCGGTCGGGATGCCGACGCGGGCGCGGGTGAGCACATCCGCGATCGTGCGTCCCTCGACGGAAATCTCCTCCCCGAGCACCTCTGCAGCACGGGCCGACGGCCCGAGGGCGACAACCTTTCCGTTGGTGTCTTCCCATGCGCGGGCGATCACTGTCGCCGCGGTGGTCTTGCCGGCGCCCGCCGCACCAACAGCGACGGCGACCTTCTTCTTCGCAGTGAGGAAGTGCTCGACCATCGCGATCTGGTCGGATCCGAGGGTGTGTCCGGCCTTCTTCTCCGCTCGTCGAATCTGTCGGCGGATGACGCGTTCGGCGACGGTGTGCTCGTCGTCGATCTCCGCGTTGTCACGCATGAACTCTTCGGCGTCGAGCACCGCCTGCGCGGTGTATCGCATCTCTGCCCGATCGACGTCGACCATTCGTCGCAGCCCACGCTCGACGCGTTCGCTGACACTCTCCGGTGCGTCGTAGACCTCGGTGAAGGTCGGCAGGCAGTAGTCGCGGACGGCGAGATCGACCGCGTCCGAGACGTACTCGTTGACGTCCATCTCGCCCGCGAAACTGAACTCTCGCAGCCGACGCTGAATCTCGGCCTGCAGAGAGAAGACGGTCCACGAACCGACCTTGCGCGAAAGATCGTCGGTCACTTCCTGCACGAGAGCAGGCAGCTGCGGGGCGTAGAAGGCAGGGCGCCGATCGCGACCGGACTGCACCTCGTCGACCAGTGTGCTGGGGTCGGAGCCCGCGAGAATCGCGGACGCGCGCTCGCGCCACTCGGCGCGCAACTCTGCCAACGATCGTGGCGGGTTCTTCGCGTTCCTGGTGTCCAGCGTCGCCTGCTGCGCCTGCGCGTACTGCACCTTCTTCGGCGGGTTCTTGCCGTACTTGTCCTTGTACTCGCGTGCGAGTTCGGCCTGTCGATCCTCGATCTGGGCGCGTCGTGAGAACTCCTCGAGCAGCCCGACGGGGATGCCCTCGACCTCGTAGACCGGCTGCTTGCCGACGGCGGTATCGGGGCGCGGGGCGAAGGTGACGCCGAGCTTGCGCGCGACCAGATCGGCGACGCGCGTGTTGTAGCGCTCCGACGCAGCAACGTTCGCCTTGTAGAGCACCTGGCCGTCGATCGTCGTCCACTTTCCCTCTGCCAGTACCCGGTTCAGGATCGCGGAATGGGTGTGCAGGTTCGGATCACCGACACGGTTGTCGAAGTGGTCGAACCGTGCGATCAGGAGCCCCTCGGCCTTGACCTTGCGGGCGCCGCCGGCCCCGCGACGGGTGTAGATCACCTCGTCCTCGATCCAGGCGAGGGCCTCGTCGACGGCCTGCCTATGTGCCTCTTCGACAGCCTCTTTCACCTGGGCGTCGCCGAGACCCCACAGCAGAGAGATCGACTTCACCGGCGTGAACACCAGGTCGTACCCGGCCACTGGTTGGCGCATCTTCGCGTACTGCTCGGTGATGAACTTGGTGACATCCTTGTCGCTCATCAGGTCGACCTTGTCGCCCTTGGCGCGCCGCAAATGCTTGCGGGCGGTGGTCTGCTGGATCGCAGCCCGCGCAGCGGAATCCGGGTACTCGCCGTAAGTGGCCTTGTACGCCGAGCACCGTTCCTCGACGTCGTTCACGAACTCCTGGCTGTTCTCGTACCAGGAGAACGCCCGTCCGAGAGCAGTGCTCTCGGACCAGTCGAGGCGCTCGTCCAGCGTCGAGCCTTTGCCGGGCCGGGTGGCGAAGGCGTGCGGGGTGCGGGCCGCGCCGAACACCGAACGCATTGCGTCCTCGGTGACTTCGGTACCGACCTCCACGCCGGCCTTCTCGGCGAGCTTTCCGCACCAGATTCCCGGTGGGGTGCCCTTCGTGACGTAGTAGTCGACCGCGTCAGCCTTGCGGGACTCGGTCGCGTCGCCGGCCGCAACATGCTTCGTGAGATAGACGTAGCCGTCCCCAGCGCTGAGCTTGTGGACGGTCATCACGGGGCCGATTATGCCAGGTCGCAACTTTAGTGCATGAGGTGTGTGTTGTCTTCTGGTCTGGCCGCAGGCCAGACCAGGGTCTGACAGAACCTCGACGGTTCTGTCAGAGCAGCGGGGCTGCGTGTGTTAGGCATCTGACGGGATGTTTCGTCGAGAAGGTGACCAAAGCTGTGACATGCCAAGGCGACACGGCTCCCAAGTGCGGAACCCCCCCGCGAGCGGCGCGAGCCGATACACTGCGGCCTATGGCCACGTCTTCGAATGCGGCGGCACGCCGCTCCCTCCGACCGCACTCCGCCCCGAACGTTCGCGAGAACCTGCGCCGCGAGCGGGAGCGTCTGCTGGCGCGTCAGTCCGAGCTCGAGAAGCTGGCTGGGCCGATCAATGAGGTTGCTGCGCAACTCGCGAAGCTGGATGCCGTTGTCGAGTCACGCTCGACCGCTGCCGAGCGGAAGATCGAGCAGTTGGTGAAGGCGCGGGACAAGAAGATTGAGAAGCTGCGTCAGGAGTACGAGGCGAAGATCGAGGCCGCGAAGAAGGAAGCGGAATCGACAGACAGCAGCCTCACTGCGGAGGAGCAGGCGCAAGAAGACGCGTTGCTGCTCGACTACGCCCGTGCGATCGCGGTGTTCGCCAAGGACGCATCAGTGGCCGAGTTGGCGTCGGTCCTCGGCGTGAGCGTGCGTGAGGCGAAGAAGACTGTCGAGCAGGCGAAGCAGGACCTCGCTGCAGCCGGCCTCGTTGAGATTCCGTCATCGACCGCGGCGGCAGCGAGTGGGTCCGGTGGTGCTGCGTCTGAGCCAGTGACCGTCGCGTCGTGACGGATCTGTGAGCGGTGGTCGACGACGAGCCGCTCTTCGGCTTCGACTTCGATGCGCCGGCGTTGGCGCGTCCGTCGCGCGTCCGGGCGGTCGACAACACCCTTCAACCCTCGGCTGAGAACGTTGTTTCGTTCTGGTCGAAGGTCGTGAAGTCGCCGACGTGTTGGTACTGGGTCGGAGCGATCAGTGCGCCCGATGGGTACGGACGGTTCAACTTCCAACGAGACAATCGTCAGCGCACGATGCTGGCGCATCGCTTCTCGGTCGAACTGGTGCACGGGCCGCTCGGTGATGGTGTCGTGTGCGAGCACAAGTGCAACGAGCCGCTGTGCGTGCGGGTGGGACACGCGCACTTGGTGAAGTCGACGCACAGCGAGAACGTCAGATACGCAATCGCGCTCGGCCGACTGTCCGGCCACACCTTTCTCGACGGCCAGGGCCGCTCGCGCTATCAGCGGTCGCTCGATATCCGCGATGCGCTCCGAGACGGCTATGACGAAGTTGCACTACTCCGGGCGAAGACCGATCCCGGTCCAGACCAAGGCATCCTGTTCTGAGGGAGGAAGGGACAACATGAGTGAGCGGTCGGCCGCGGAGGCGGCCCTGTATCAGTTGACGAAGGACACGGTTCGTGTGTCGGATGACGACCTCGGTCGCATCGTTGCCGGCGAGCCGCTGGACGACTCCGGCGGTCCTCGCGGTGACGTCTCGTTCCCAGCCGACGGCTCGGAAGACCTGCTGTAGCGAGCCGCCCGTCGGGTGAGGTGCGGACCCACCCGCGAAGTTGTGTTCGGGCTCGATGCCCGAACACAACTGATTGCGGTGACGCACCGACCGAACGACGTAGGCCCCGGAGGTGGTTGCACCTCCGGGGCCTACTGTCACTCGCGGCTAGCTCGCGGTGAGCGACACTCTGCGCTTGCGGGCGGTCTCGATTCCTGCGTCTCCCAGCGACCGGATCTGTGCCGGGGCCATGCCGTTGCTGAGCGCGCGGTTGAGCAGCGTGAGCTGTCGCGGCGGTGCCTGTCCGGCTGCCACGGCGGCGTTCTCAGCTTCGGTGAAGGCGATGCCCGCGTCGGGTCCGCGTCCCGCCACGTACGCGAAGTATCCGGCGACGGTGAGCGCCTCGGCGCGCTCGATGCCTGTCAGGTGGCGAGCGATCGCCGCGACCGCGTCGTGTGCCTCGATGGGGGTGCTGGTTCCGAGTCCCAGGACGATGTCGCGCGCTTCGACGTCGTCCGCCATCATCACTCCCACTCGCGCGGCGAGCTCCACGCTGGGTGTCTGGCGGGCGGTCATCAGCGCGGCCAGTTCGGTGACGGTCGTGCGGGCGAAGGACTGACGCCCCTGCACTCGGGAAGTCGATCGGGCGCGGTTCACCTCGGCGGTCGAATCGCTGCTCTCGGACGCGTAGATGTTCTCGATCGCCTCGCGGCTCGCAGCGAAGTTGCGCCCCTGAACGAGGCTGGCGAGGTTCGTCGCCGACGTGCTCGGGTTGTCGACCACGCCGCGCTCGCCGGTCTCGATGTCCGTCCACTCGGCACCCTGCTCGGTTGCGGCCGTATGGAGTGCTCGACGCGTCTCGACTCCGGCGGTCGCCAGGGTCGCGCGGATCGCCTCGAGGGTCGCCAGCGACTGATCGGTGTGCTGCGCGTCGGCGACCGAAACCAGGATCACCGAGTCGATGGCGTACTTCTTCGCCACGGGGAGCAGCTGTGCGGCGAGGTGGTCCATGCCCGCGTCGACCCGGATGGCGCAGACGACCTTCGCGCCGTCGAGCAGAATCGCGACGACGGACCGCTGCGGGATGAAGCCGAGCAGCGCGGGGACTGCGGTGACGATCTCGGTTGCAGTGCTGATGCGAATCGGGTTGGTGGTCATGGCGCCCCCTCCGGTCTGGGACGGACCTCGGCGGCCCGCCCGTTCTTTTGCCCTTCTGGCATGGAGTATTTGGACCGGCATGAGGGGGCCGGAGTGCAACCCCTGGGGTCGAAAAATCTTGGAGGAGCGCAGCGGGGGAAAGAATTTTCGGAGCCGTCAGGCCGCGTAGCGCCAAGGGGTTGCGCGGAGGTCACCGCCGGTCAAAATCTGGGAAGCCAGAAGGGAAAATGGAAGAAGTCTCTTCTAGGGGCGGAGCGCAGCCGAGCTCGTTTCGGGGTGCGCCGCAGGCGCACAACACTCTCTGTGGCTCGCGGCGCGTGCGCGGGAACTTGTGGGTGTCCATGCGCGCGAGCTGCGCAAGCTATCGATTTTCAGGAATGACAGCGAGTCGGGCCGGCCGCAGCCTCAACCGACCTCACGTCTACTCGTCTTCGGCGCTCTGCTCGATTTCGTCGCGCCATTGCTGGTACGCAGGACTGAGCAGATACACCCAGACCGATGAGACGCCGATCTTGGCCCTCACCACCAGGCCCGGAAGGTCCCAGCGCAGGCCGCGGGTCGGTTCGATCCACCAATCCGTGGGCCGCTGCCCGAGCAGTTCGAACATCCGCTGCACGAGTGCATTGAAAACGTCATCCAGCTCCGGCTCCAAGTCGCTCCGACCGAGAACGACATCACTGGCACGGAAGGCGATCTGGTTGATCGCTCGCGACAAGTCGGTTGTCGATATGTCCGCGACGCCCACCATCACATCGGGGCGATTGACTTCGAGATTGGTCACGGCTGCTGGAAACTGCTCATCGAGGCCGCTGACCTGCCAGCCGACCTGACCGCAGAACGGCGGCAGGTCATGGACGGTCCACGTCCAGTCGAACTCAGCGGCCGCGCGCACCGCCTGGGCAGCGCGTTCGATATCTGCTCGCATCTGTTGCAGCTCTTTCTCGTAGTCAGAGTTGGTGGTTCGGTAGTACAAACCACTCGCGGTAGCGCCCCGCAGACTGAGCGATTAGGCCTCGTATCCGGCGTCGGCGGAGGGAGCGCGGGACAGTTCGGCGCTTGAGTGTCCTGCATCGATGTTCGGGCTCGATGCGGTGCTGCGGTTGGTGAGCATCGCCCCGGCTGGTCGCAGGTGTCCGGCTGTCGCTGCGCTGAGAGCGCTCACGTCGTAGCCTCGTTCGATGATCGGGCCGACGGGCAGATCGTCTCCTGCCTCGGCCTCGGGTGCTGGCCGTATTCCTTCGTCGAGTGCTTCCCGTAGGAGCGTCGTTTCGCCGGTCTGCTGAAACTGGAACCGGCCCCAGATGAACTTCGTGCGTAGGTCACCGGCGACGGCGTTGTCAGCGCCGGGTGTGCTGTCGGCGTCGCGGAATCGCTCGGTGTCGAGTTCGTAGCCGGCCTCGGCCGCGAGCTGCCGGAAGAACGCGAACTGCGTTCGGGTGTTTCCCTCCCGGAACGGGTGGACGTAGTTCACACGCGCCCACACCGTCGTCAGCTCGTCAACGAACTGGCCTCGGTCCAGGCCCCGCAGATTGTCTTTCGCGGCGATGCGGTCGAGTTCTCGCCCGGCAATCGGAACGATTTCCTTCGCGGCGAAATAGGAGTGAGGGACCTCGGGCGGGTTCGGCTCACCGGCAAGGTGGGCCTTGACGTTCGGGCCCAGCTTCGTCATCGGCCAGTCCCGCGGCGCTGTACGGATCTCGCCGGCCCAGGGGTAGACGTCCTGGAACAGGTGATGGTGGATCCGCTGCATGTGAGCGAGGTCGTAGTTCCCCGGGATGGGGTTTCGTTCGAGCTCGTGCAGCCGCTTGATCGAGGACGCAACCTCAAGGCGGTCGACGATGGTCTGGTCGGGCAGACCATGCTCGAAACCCAGATCGACCGCGATGAGGTTGCGCATGACGGCGTCGTCGAGATTCGGCCACCCAGTCTGCGGGTCGTACGAGACGGTCTCGGGGATGAAGTAGTCGACCCACTCTTGCGAGAAGCCTCGGGGCTTGCTCACTCGCCGATGCCCGCCTCGCGCAGGACGGTGGCCGTCATCTCCTCGAAGGTGATTGTGCCCTGCAGCAGTTGCACGGTGAGTTCCTCGTCGCGCGGGTCGACGGTTGCTCCGCCCATCTCCACGATCGGGGCCAGGCGCTCGTAGGCCTCACGTGCTTCGGCTTCGCTGATTCTCTCGGTGCTCATAGTTCCCCCTCTGTGCGTACGGGTGGAGCGAGACCGAATGTGCCTCGCTCCACCCGTTGATCCGATCTTATGGCGCGTCAGACCGCGCGGCCGTCGTCCTCGCCGAGGTCGAGTTCTCTCTCGGTTGGACGGTTCTCCTCGGCCGCCGCCCCGACGTCGTTCGGCGGCTCGGCGGCACTCAGGTCGCGCAGCGGCCGCAGGTTCGTGCCGGCGCCGAGTCCGCGGGCGATGCTGTCGTCGATCGACGTCTCGGTGATCGGCTCTGTCGGTTCGACCACGGCACTGTCCGCCGCTGCCACGGGCTCAGTCGGTTCCACGACGGCGTCCTCGCCCTCGAGGCGCTGGCGCCGTTCGATGCTCGCTTCGCGCAGTGCCAGTTCCGGGATGTCGTTCGCCTGTGCGAACTCGCCGGCAGCGCGGGCGGCCCGGCCGAACGCCTCACCGCGGGTGTTGGCGGTGTCGGTGTCCACCGAGCCTTGGCCGTCCCACGCTTCCCAGTTCCACTGTCGGTCGTTCCAGCTGATTCGTGCGCCGGGCATCTTCGACTCGGCGTCGAAACCGTACTGCCACACAGCCTCGGTGGCGTCGGTCGCCACCCAGGGCTGCACCTTCCGATTGGCCTCGCGTGCCTCGGCCTGATCGGCCCACGCCTGGCGCGCGGCCGCCATCTTCGCCGGCACGGATGCGATCAGTTCTTCCCTGGTCATTCCGTTCTGTTCGGCCCACGCCTCGGTCGGGTTGAGGTCGAGAGTCCACCGCTCGTACTGCCCGTCCGCGGCCCGCCGCTCACGCTCTGTCTCTGCCCGACGCAGCGCCTCGGGGGAGTTCTCGCGTGCGTTGACTTCCAGGCGGAGCTCGTCGGCTTCGAGCCGGGCATTGTCGAGTTCAGCGGTCTGGGTGAACTCGAGCTCCGGTTCGGCCTGCGCTGCAGCGAGCTTCTCGCGGTCCCGTTCGAGCTGTGCCTCCATCGCTGGAATGCGCTCGGTGGCGGCCGCGGCGAGACGCCGAATGGTGCCCAGCATTCCCTGTGCGGTGCTGGCACGTTCGAGGACGTTGTTCATCTGATCGCGGTCGTACCACTTCTCCATGCCCCCGACCGAGATGTAGAACTCGCCGAGGACCTGGACGTAGGCGAGCTTGACCGGGACGCCGTTGAGCACGACGAACGGCACCTCGTCCTTGGACTTGGTGACTTCACCGGTGGTGTTGATGAGGGCGTGACGGAGTGCGTCACCGAGATCGGCGGTGTCGCCGTCGGCGACCGGTCCGGTCGGGAAGTTCCACATCTTCGCTGCACGGTCCTCGATCTGCGCCCACTCGTTGAGCTTGTCGGTCGTCCCGCGCAGCTCGGGGATCTGCTTCTCGGTGGCGGTGATGTTCGCCTGCAGGCCCCGGATCGCCGCGTTGCGTGCGGCGTTCGCGTTGAGGACGGCGTCGCGGCGGGCTTCGAGGTTCGCCACCCTCTGATCGGCCTCGACCTGTTGGACGAACACCGGGTCACCGGTGGCGGCGGCCTTGGACTGCGCCCACGACGCCGCCAGGTCTCCGCCGATGTCTTCCATCGACGGCGGCAGGTCGGCCTTGCGGATCATGCCCACGAAACTCGCCTTGCGAGCGACGTACTGGTACATCATCGCGTCGTAGGAACGGCGGGCAACCATGTTCACGACGCTGACCGTCTCGTTGACGTTGCCCTGCCGGATGATGCGGCCGATCCGTTGCTCCATGTCCGCGGCCGTCCACGCGGGGTCGAGGTTGACCATCTGCTTGAGGGCGCGCTGGACGTTGAGTCCGGTGCCGCCCTTCTTCGTCGACGTGATGAGCACGCGGATGCGGCCGTCGGCGCACGCCTCGACCAGTTTCGCCTTCGCCTTCGGGTTGTCGTAGTCATGCATGAAGGCGATCTCTTCGGGCTTCATGCCACGCTCGACGAGCGCGTCACGCAGCTCGGTGTAGACGTTGCGGGCGCGTGGGCCACTGCCGGCCTTCGGTGTTCCGCGGTCACAGAACACCAACTGGAAGACACCCGTCATCTCGGGGCCGTACTTGTCGGCGGGGATCTGCAGGTCTGCGTTGTCGGCATGGCACTGCCAGATCAGATCGGCGGCGTGCTCGACCCGGCTGTTCTCCGGGGCGGGCGCCGGCAGGTTCGCCAGGCGTGGGTGCATGGTGAGGTTGCGGCCGTCGGTGCTGACCTTGAGGCTGTTGTCGAGGTCCATCCGGTCGCCGTTGATGTTCGACAACCGCACGTCGAGGTCCGCGACAGCGTCGATCGCGTCCTGTCCCATGTCGAACTCGACGATCGTCGGTGCGCCGCCTTCCATCTCGGGCAGTCGCACCGGGATCTGGTCGGAGGTGACGACGTCGCGGAACTGGTCGTACATTGCGACCAGCTGTGGGACGTTGGCGTACTCGGCCATGCGGGTCTTCATCTGCAGGCGAGTGGCGGTGGCGTTCATTTCCGCGACGGTGACCGGCTTGGCGAAGGTGCCCGCCCAGTTGTCGATGCGGCCGAGACCGGCCTCGGTGAGCAGGTCTGGGCGCAGGTACTTCATCATCACCCAGATTTCCGACAGCGAGTTCGTGATCGGGGTGCCGGTGGCGAACGCGATGGCCTTGGCCGGCGCGTTCGGCAGTCCACGTTCGGCGTTGCGGCGGTGAGCCTGCTCGCGTAGGTATTTGGCCTTCATTTCGAGGTCGGTTGCGCGTTGGCTGCCGTCGGCGACGGACAGGTCCGTGCTGTTCGACGGGCGTGTGAGGTTCTTGTAGTCGTGCGCCTCGTCGACGAACAGGAAGTCTGCGCCGGACTGTTCGAACGTGAGTCCTTCGTCGGTCGACTTGGCGGCGACGAGGTTCTCGATCTTGCTGGTGGCGCCCTTGATCGCGTTCTCGATCTGCTTGACCGAGAACTCCGCGCCCCGCTCGTTCGCGGCGTCGAGTGCGATGCGCAGCTCGGTGATCTCACCTTCGAGGTACTCGATCTGTGCCTCCCGGCGCATACCGATGAGGCCGAACACGGACTGCGGCACGATGACTAGGTCCCAGTCGCCGACGGCGGTCTGACCGACGAACCGCTGGCGGTCGTCGCGGCCGTCGAGCTCCGACGCGACGAGGATCTTCGCGTTCGGGTAGGCGTCCCGGGCCTCGGCCGACCATTGCGCGAGCAGGTGGTTCGGAACGACGATCCAGGGCTGGTTGATCTGTCCGAGCCTCTTGGCCTCCATGCACGAGGTCGTGATGGTCACGGTCTTGCCGGCGCCGACGACGTGGTCGAGCAGGATCGTCTCGTCGTGGAGGAACCGCTGCACCGCGGCCGCCTGGTAGTCGTACGGCTTGTACTTCGGATTCAGCCCGGGGAAGCTCTTGTGCTCCCCGCTGTGTGCGGGTTTGACGAAGCTGTTGTGCTTCTCGTTGAACGCCTTCGCCAGCCGCAGGTATCGGTCGCCGTCGGACCACAGCCACTTCTCGAACCGCTCCTGCAGCGCGTTCGCTGCCGACTGAGCGGTCTCGGTCATTTTGACGTGGAACCGCGGCTTCGGGGAGAACTCGAGCTCCTCCTTGGTCTTGTTGACCTGGACCGGCTTGTTGTTGGCGATCAGCTCCATCATCTGCACGCCGGTCAGTCGGGAGTTGCCGTACTTGTCGGCGTATCCGGTGTGGACCTGGTGGCGGCTGGACTGTTCGGTGGCGATCTTCCAGTTGCCGGTCACCTCGTCGTGCTCGACGGTCAGGCGGCGGGGGTTGAGCCCGAACTCTTCGATGAGGAACTGTCGGTAGTCCTCGACCGGGATCCACGTTGCGCCTGGGCGGACGCCGATGTCGGTGGGGTCCACCTCCGGTGGGATGACTCCCTCGAGGGCGGTGACCAGTCCGGAGTAGCGTCGCGGGTCGTCGGTGGCGCGGATCCGGGCGATCGCCAACTTGCTGCGCACCTGGCCGGAGAGGGCGACGGTCGCCAGCTCCCACTGGTCGGAGGCCTGCAGGGACGGGTAGATCCGCCCGTCCGCCCGGTCGAGGACCTCGTCGACGGACAGGTCGAGCAGCTCGGCCATGCGTGCCGGCGAGATGTGTCCGAGCTCGTCGAACGAGATGGCCAGGGCCTCGTCGATGTCGGCCGCCGACTGCGCTCTCTCCTTGAACGGAGTGGTGTCCTCGGTGAAGATCGCGGACTTGGTGGCCACGGCGTCGGTGCCGTCGAACCGGGACTGGAAGTCCTCGATCGCCAGAACCATGCCCAGACGGGGATCCCGGGCGATCGCGCCCTGCAGGTGATGCTGGTTCTTCTGCGGCTTCGGTTCCTCGGCCGCCTTCTCCTGCATCTCTTCGAGGACATCGTCGGGGATGGACCCGGTGTAGGGGACGGCGTCTTCTGGGTCGATTCCGTCGGCGATCGCCTCGGCGCGACCGACCTTCTCCCGCCATTTCGTGATCGCCTTGTCGAGCCGATCGGCGATCTTCTCCTCGGTCAGAGGCTTGGGGGCGGTCAGCTTGAATCGGTTGAGCGGGCCCCATCGGCGGGTGTAGTCGTCGTAGAGGCCGTTGAGGCGGCCGCGGATGACGTCCCGGTCGGCGACAGTGCTGGCGGCGTCCCGGCTGGCCTCGGACAGCTCCATGACGGTCTCGCCGAGAGCGATGAGCTTCTTCCACTGCTCGGCCAGGTCCTTGCCGCGGCAGTTGACCTCGCTCCATCCTCGACCGACGGTGAACTGCTCGAACCGGCTGTCGACCTCGTTGAACCGCATCGTGCCCGGCAGGACCTCGGACGAGTCGAGGTCGGCCCCGGTGCGCAGTCCTGGCGCGGTGTGCACCTCGACGTCCGCTGGATTCGGTGCTGCGGCGGTGAATCCGAGTCCCTGCTCGACGGCCTGGTCGATGATCGGGTCGAGCTGTCCGCGGAGCTGCTCGGCGAGCGGCGTCGCGGTGTCCGGCTGCACGATCAGGGTTTGGTTGCCGTGCTGGCCGTTGCCGACCGCGAGTCTGCCGAGGACCCGCTCCGGGTGCTTCTGGAAGTGGGAGTTGATCCAGTAGGTCTCGGCTTCACCGGTCTTGGCGTCCGTGACCGCGATCTGGCGGGCGGGCAGCGCCCATTCGACCGTGTCCTGGGTCGGCTGGGCGTCGTCCTCGCGGCGGCGGAACACCAGGACGTCGGTGACGACGGGGGTGCCGGCCTGCCGATCGAATGCCCCGGTCGGTAGGCGCACGGCGCCGACGAGGTCACCCTTGGCGGCGATCTGGGCGCGTTGGTCGCCTCGTTTGGCGTCGGAGGTGAACTTGCTGGTCACGACCGCGACGTAGCCGCCGGGTGCGGTGAGCGCCAACGACTTCGCGATGAACGCGTTGTGGATCGTCAGACCGGCCGCGTTGTGGATCGGGTCGACCGGTGCCCATCGTCCGAACGGCACGTTGCCGATGGCGCCGGTGAAGGTGTTGTCGGTGGCGAACGCGCGCTCGAAGCCGTGGTTGCGGATCTGCTGGGACGGATAGAGGTAGTGCGCGATCTTGGCGCTGATCGGCTCGATCTCGACGCCGACCATGTTCACCCCGGCGGGCGCGGTGCCGACGAAGTGGCCGGCCCCGCAGCCGGGCTCGACGAGGAGCGCACCGTCGGGTAGGCCTGCTCGCTGCACCGCCCGCCACAGCTCCCCGACGATCGCCGGATCGGTGTAGTGCGCGTTGAGGGTGGTCTCGCGGGCCTGCGAGAAACCCTTCTCGCCGAGTAGATCGAGGAGCGCGGCGCGCTCATCGGCCCACTCGGAGAGGAACTTCGATCGGTTGTCGAAGACTTCGGGGACCGCACCCCAGCCCGACCATTGGGCGAGTACGGCCTGTTCCTCGGCCGTGGCGGGGCGCTGTTGCTCGTCGAGTTCGAGCACCAGGCGTGCGGCCGCGATGTTCGCTCGCACGCGGGCCTTCGCTCCCGACGGGACGTGGACGTCGGTACCGAGGGCGAAGTCGGTGGCCGGCACCGACTGCGGGCCTGCACGAGGTTCCTGCTGCTCGACTGCTGGTTCGGCAGTTTCGGCCGCCGCTGCGGCCTCCGGCTGAGTCGGGGCTTCGGGCTCGGCTTCGGGGGCGTTCTCGGAGGCGTAGCGGGCTGCGGTGGCGGGGGAGATCCACGCGTAGCCGCCGGATTCCTTGCGGACCTTGACCAGGTCGCCGGTGCGCCACAGGGGGCTGCTGATCGGCTCGCCGAACTCGGTGTCGGGGACGATCAGCTCACCGGATGCGGCGGTGAACTCCTCGACGACGTCGGCGGCGGTCGCCGTGTCGACCTCGGCCGGCGGTCCGGTGGCGGGGCCGATGTGGTCGACGACGAGATGGTCTGCCAGGACCCACTCTTGGCCCTGGCCACCGGTGGCGATGATGGGTTCCTGGTCGGTGTCGACCTCGTCGAAGGTGATCGCGCCCGTGTCGTCGACGACGGGCGCTACGACTCGCGGCGGGGACGGGTCGGCCTCCTCGGCCTCGACGTCGACGATTCGCTCGTCGCGGGCAGGAGCATTGCTGCTGCCGGTCTCGACCGTGGGCTCGGTGCGCTGCGGGCTGCGCGCCAGCTGAGCTCGTGCTTCGGCGATCGCGTCGCGGATGGTGTCGACGCCGGCGTACACCTGGTCGTCGATCGTGATGACCTGGCTGGTGAAGCCCTGCGCCCAGCGGCGGTTGACGACGACGTGGGTTCCGTTCGGGTCGCCGACGTAGATCGACCCGGCCGGTCCGGCGCTGATGTCGCCGGTGTCGACGCCGTAGGAATCTGTTCCCGCGGTGCGTAGGTCGCGCATGACCTGGTTGTCGACGTCGGTCCGCAGGGTCCAGTCCAGGTCGATGCCGGTGGCCTCGAGTAGCGCGACCTCCTCGGGCAGGGTGCGGCGCAGGTCCTCGATGATCGACTCACGCGCGGCGGTGACCAGGTCGGACGAGGCTGCGGCGTTGCCTCGATCGTCGTACTTCCACAGCAGATCACTGCGGGCGGCCGCGTGATAGAACTCGTGGCCACGCTCGTAGAGGACCGCCGTGTTCAGGACCGTCTCCCGGGCCTGCGCATACGGACGGTAGACGCGTTCGATCCACTCCGGGATGGGCAGGCTGCGGGCGTCGAGTATCGCTCCGACGGCGACGCGGGGATCGCGGCCGCAGGTCGTCGACGTTCCGCCGCCGTTGAGGGTGAAGTCCCAGCCGCGGACGGGGGACGGTCGCAGCGTCGAGTTCTCGAAGCTACGCAGCGTGAGTTCGCTACCGTTCGCGTTCTTGAACAGGTGCGCTGTGCGCCCGGCCTCTGCATCCTCGCCGGCGTACAGGTTCGGGATGATGTCGCCGCGCAGTTCGGCCGCGAGGCGCGATGCCGGGATGGACGCCGTCGCCTCGACCAGGTCGGGACGTTCCTCGGCGAGGACGGCGAACGCCGTCTCGATGCCTGTCTCGATGAGGTAGGTGCGCGTGGCCATCGGATACCCGGCCCACGATCCGATCAGCGGATCGCGGCGCAGCTGCATCTGCATCCACGACGTCCACTCCTGCCGGGTGGTCTCGTCCCAGGTCAGCTCGTGGCCATGCGCCCGCTGCCACTCGCTGTGTGACGCCTCGTAGAACTCGGTCGGCAGGTCATGCTCGCGCAGGATCAGCTGCGCGGCGGCCTGCCGCAACGGTGATCCGTCCCTGGCCAACTCGGTGACCACGTTCCGGGTCGCGGTCGTGTGTGGCTGGAAGGACGGCAGGTAGTCCGTCGTGCGGCCGCCGACCTCGGCGATCACGCGCGGGTCATGCGCTGCCTCTGTGAGCAGCGCCGCGCGATCATCCGCCGTCGCTTCGCGCTGCCCCTGCCGGGCGCCGGCGAACCACTGGTTCGTCAGCTCTTCCCGGGCACGGCGGCTACGCAGCTTCCCGAGCGCGGCCGCCAGGCCCGGATCGGTCTCCGGTGCCGGCAGATCCATCGGCATGGCTGCGTCGAACGCGGCGCGGCCACGTGCCCACCAGTCGTCGAGCTCCGGGCCGGCACCGAAATCGAGGGCGTCCTGGATGGCTTCGACCTGCTCGGCGCGCTCCTCGGGCGACGCACCCCCGGCCACGACGTCAGCGAGAACACCCTGGGCTGTGTCCAGATAGCCCTCGTCGACGGCGCGGTCCTCACTCGCGCGTGCCTCGACGATCGCGTCGGTGACGGCCGTCGTCGTCGGATGCTGGATCGGTTCGTCGCGGTGCGCCTCCCAGTACGCCTCCGCTGCTCGGTGGCCGAACTCGCTCCACCGTTTGGGATCCGCGAGGATCGTGCGGCACACGACGAACATCTCGTCGGTCAGCGTGTCGCGTTCGCTCATCAAGTCGGCCAGCGCGACCTGCGCCTTCACCTTGAAATGGCCGGTCGCCCAGTCGAGGAACTGATCGGCGGTGTTGGCCTGCGCACCTACCGCGGCGTCGGCATCGGGATCCTGCGCCGCCAGCCGCTCCATCAACCGTCGCTCAACCTCCGCGACCGGGTCCACGACCGGCCGCGGCGTGAGAACCGGCTGCTCCACCCCCGCGGATTCGATCTCGGGCTGAGGTGAGGGCTGGGTCGCTTCCGGGCGCGGCTCGGCCGCCTCGATGAACATCGGGCCCGCCGGGCGGTCCCGGAACTGGACCTGGGTGATGGTCCCGGACAGGATGCCCGAGATTGCATCGTGGGCTTGGCCCTTGGTGATGTTCGGGTCGACATCGAACGGCGTGTCGACCTCGCGGGATAGCTCTTCGAGCTTTCGGATTTGAGCATCCGTCGCCGGATGGTCACGCCACGTCTCGCGGGCCGCTGCGACCTCACGGACGGTCCGCTTCGGCACCGCTTCGGGTTCGATGCCGAGGGCTTGCACCTCGTTGCGCAGCAGCCCTTCTCGCGCGGAGAGCTGTCGCCACTGAGCTCGAAGCTGTGTGATCTCGCTGGTAATGGCCGCGGCTCGCCGGCTGTTCACCTCGATACCGGCGGCCAGCCCTCGGTCCTGGGCCTTCGCCAAGGCGACGTTGACGGAGGCGAGCTTCTTGGCCAGGAACTCGCCCTGCAGCTCGATCCCGACGAGTTCGTCACGGACCTGCGACCATTCGGCCTGGGCTAGAACGGCAGCTCTGGGTCGATCTCCGGGGTTCGCTGAATCTCGTCGTCGATCATCTGCGCCAGCTCGTCGGCGATCGGGTCGCGTCCAGTCATCGGCACCGGCTGATCGTCCTCGATCCGCTGCGCGACCAGCGCTCGGGCCAGACTGCGAAACCGGGGTCCCTTCCCCAGCCACACCCGCTCGACGACCCGCTCCGCTGCCGGCATCGGCCGCACGTTCAGGCTCCGCCACCGGTCCGGATCCTGCTTCTTCCGGGCCGCGTCCTGCTGCGTCTCGATCTCGCGTTCGATCTGTGCGTCGAGCTCCGCTCTCTCCGCCCGCATTTCGGGCGTCACCTGCGGGTACAGCTCCTGTTCGAGGACCGTCTCCCGCGCTGCCCGCCATGCCGACTCCTTGGTCTGCACCGCGTCCCAGTACGTCGAATCCGTCGTCGGCGGCGTTGCCCGCTCGAAGTCCTCTACTGCCTCCTCGGTCAGCTTCTGCAGCCGCAGCGCCTCCCGATTGATCTGCTCCTGCGCGGCCTCCGGCGTCAGCTCCGGGTCGATCCCGACCCACTCGGTCAGAATCCGCCGCGTCTCCTCGGCTATGAACAGGTCGATCCCCTCGACCTGTGTCAGGAACTCCTCGTCCTGCGGTGCCATCCTGTCCTCCCGATCCTTCGAACTCGAACGCGCCTTGACCGACGTCCTCGCGTGCCACAACGACCTCCTCGACTGCGCCCGATCTCGGGCGTAGCTCCCCCCCCGTTTCGGGGACGTTATCGAGGACGATTTTACCCGATTCGGGCGCACAAAAACAGCCCGTGACCTGCGGTTATAGAGCTTTTCGCGAGCGCTCCCCTCTAACCGATACGCGATGTTCGTGGAGCGGCCACAGCGACCGCCAGAACGACGACCAACGGGAGAATGAAAAGCCCCCCGAGACCGGCCACCAGGGCTCGGCCGGCGACGCCGTGGCGGCGGTAGGACCGCTGCGCGCAGACGATCGCGCTCAACGATGCGAGCGCGTTGAAGATGAGTAGCACTGTCATTGAATTCCCCTGCCCTGGCGGGTGTTAGGCACACACCGCCGGGTTGTTGTCAGATATCGAAGAGCGCGAACTGATCTCGCGCAGCTCGTTCGTCCGTATCGCTTTCGTACTGGGCCACCATCAGTTTCGCGACGTCCACCGCGCAGCCCAGCTCCTCGGCGACAACCTTCCATCCGGCGCCTTCGCTACGCATCTGCCACGCGAGCTTGTACATCTCGTCGGCCATTTCCTCCGCCCCCTCGAGTTTGTCAGATCGATCAGGTACGGTCGCAGTGTAAACAGCAATATTGCAGTTTGCAATGAGGGCGACTCGGACCGACTGCAAAGATGCAGGTAGGGGAAGGAATGGGGATGGAAACGACGACGGAAAGCATGTTCATGCGCTTGCACGGGGGCAACGGCGAGGAGCTGGATCTCGACTTCGAACTCGGCCCCGTTCACTCCCTGGATCTGGGGGAGGGAATCGCCGTACACAGACCACTGGGGGAGCTGCACCGGGAGTCGCTGGTGATGCTGGCGCGCAGCGAGTACCGGCTCCTCGACTCCGATGCGGACGTCGACGGGCTCGACGAGACCGTCGCGCTCGACGACGGCGATCTGCGGTGGTGCTTCGGCGGCGGCCACGACCTACTGTTTACGGTCGTCAACACCCCGGCCGGCGAGTACGTCCGGGCAATGAGGCAGTGCGGATCGGGATGGACTATCGCCGCCGATCGACTGGTCGTTCACCAGGACGCCGTCGGCACGGCGCGGGCGATCTGGCAGCTCGTAGCGCTGTTGACATACTGACGAGCGTCTTCGTGGGGGAGCACGCGTGAACGAAAGGGAAGTCGGGACAGTGGGGGACAACGCTGAGCAGAGCTGGCACGCCGGTGGTCTGTGCAGGACGAATCCAGACCTGTTCTTTCCCGAGACCCGGGAGAGAGCGAAATCAGCGCAGGCCGTTAGGATTTGCATGACCTGCCCGGTACGCACACCGTGCCGAGACCACGCCGTACGTAAACCGGAGCGGTTCGGAATCTGGGGCGGGACCACACCCACCGAACGATCACGAATGCGCCGGCAAGGCTCGACAGCCGCCTAAACACCGAGGCCGGGCTTGCAACAGCAAGCCCGGCCTTTTCGGTGCATCGACATGTTCGTCGACGCGCTACGCGTGGGGGTCTTCCTCGACGGCGAAGGCAGCCTTTTCCAACTGCTTACAGCGGCGATGGGTGCGAATCCTCTCGACACAGATCGCGACCCCAACGCCAACAACCAGGATCAGCGAGAGGATGACCAAGATTTGCGCTGGCACCTTCGCGCCGTCGAGACCGGCGTCACGGGCGATCAGCTGAAACAACCACGCCAGTATGGCTATGGCCCAGGCCCCGAGAAGGTACTTGAGGAGCGGACTCCGAGTCTCGAGCTTCTGGCACTCGGCTTCGTACTCCATGAACGCGTTACTTACACCCCGATTCACTGAGATGCTTCCTTCTGAAGTCGGTGCTGGAACTGGCCGTTGACGAGTCCACGATCGGCGTTCCCGCCGGTCCCACCGATGAGTGGGCCTGCTCCCGAGAATCCGAGGGACCACCCCCTCGGATCCGGCCCGGGAAGCTGACGGCCCCCGGAACCTGGTCATGTCGGGCAGCGGCCCACTCCTCGCCGCTGCCAGATACGGTAACGCAGGACACTGACATCACCGCTGCTCCTTGGCGCGTTGCCGCTCTACGAGCGGGCGCAGCGGTCCGAGCTACTGATACAGGGTGGTGCGTCCGACGCCGCCGATGTCATCAGTGGTGGCACAGGTCGCGGATGCGGCGCTCGCAGCAACGACGGTGGATGACGCACAGCTGAAGACCTGCGGGCGGGGCAGCGATGATCCGGGCCGCGCTCGCAGACAGCTAACGCGGCGAGTGGTCCGGTGCAGCCGCGGAGTTCCGCGCAGGTGGCACAATCCCCTCCGTGCCTCCTATGAACAACCCCGCAGCCAGACTGGCGCACGTGTTGCGACAGGTCCGAGGACATCGAGATGGTGAGGCCACGAACGTGGTGTTCAAGTCGGTGCTTGGAAGTCGAGACGACGCCGAACTTGCCCGAGACTTTGCGAACCTGCTCAGTCTCCCTGATCTGGTGGTGAGCGGTGTCAGTGAGGCAGCAGATCCCGAGCACGACGACCTCGATTGGCTGTTCCAATGGCGGCCGGCGGTGACAAATGCCCTGAACCAGGCTTGGGCGTTCACCTCGGCAATTCAAGGGGTGAAGCAGCAATACTCGGGTGAACATTTGGTTCACCTCGAAGCCTGTGGCGTTCTGCTGAGCAGGGCCAAGTTCGAGCCGCGGATCGACCCAAGCACCATTGAGAGTCTGCGCGAACAGACTCAGGCGCTCCACGAAGAACTTCTCCAAGCCGATAGTCTTCCAGCCGATTTGCGATCATTTATGCTCGATCACCTCGATCGAATCCTTCGTGCACTGCGCGAGTTCGCTCTGCGAGGGGCTGCGGCTCTCAGAGACGCGGTCGACCAGACCGTCGGGGCGTATGTGACCACTGGGATGGTTCTGCGTGAACGCACCAGCGATCCCAAAACTAGGTCGTGGGTGGAACGGTTCAAGAGCGTTCTCGCAGCGGTGGGTGCCGTGACCACTGTCGCCACCGGGATGCTTGCACTTCCGGCGGCGGCAGAGGAAGCGATCAACGTGCTCACGTCCACCGAGGACACGACCTCCCAGCCAACAGTCATCGTGAAAGAGTGGACTGTTGGTATCGACGAATCATCCAGCGATACTGGAGAGTCCGTGTCCGGATAGGATCAGCCTTCGAACACGAGACGGGTGCGAGGCCTCGTCTCGCCGGCGGCTGCAGTCGACCGCTGACACCCGATCCCCTGAGCGTCGTGCGTAGGTTCCCTGCCGACTCGGCTCGCGTTCAGCGCTTCTGAGGGCCGAGGTACTGATACAGAGTGGTGCGTCCGACACCGAGGACCTCGGCGATCTCGGTCTGAGACATGCCGCCCTCACGCATCTTTCGGGCCTGTCTGATTCGACTGTCAGTCATCTTCCGAGGGCGGCCGCCGACCTTGCCCCGGGCGCGGGCCGCGGCGAGACCGGCGGCGGTCCGTTCCCGAATCAGGTCTCGCTCGAAGCTCGCGAGCGCACCGAAGATGTTGAAGATGAGTTTGCCGCCGGCGGTGGTGGTGTCGATCGCCTCGGTCAGCGACCGGAAGCCGACGCCCTTCTCTTCGAGGTCGGTGATCGTCTGCAGCAGGTGCGGAAGGTTCCGACCCAACCTGTCGAGCCGCCACACCACCAGGGTGTCACCCTCGCGCAGATGTGAGAACAGGCTGTCGAGTTCCGGGCGGCTGGTCGTCGCGCCGCTCGCGACGTCGGTCCAGATCCGCGAACAGCCCGCGACGCTGAGCGCGTCGCTCTGCAGGTCGAGAGTCTGCTCCGCGGTCGAGACCCTCGCGTAGCCCAAAAGTTCGCTCACGGGGCAAGACTGTTCCATAACTCACCGACAGACGACTTTTCGACGTCAAGGTTTTCGACATGAGTTTCCGGACAAATCCGGCCCAGGTGGTTCGCATCGCGGTGTTCGGATTGCCCCATGTTCGGAAAACGACCGTTTTCCGAACAGAGGCCGCGACCGACCGCTGAGGGACCAGAACCGCGTGCGCGATGTTGGCATCACGAGGCTCCGGAAGTCGGCGCCGAGGTATTGCGGTACGGAGTGCGTACCGCAATACTCGGGGCATGGACTTGTCTCTGACGAACATGGCCGCCAGGCGCACAGATGCGCAGCAGCTCGTGACGATTTTTCGCGACCTAGGGAACTCTCACGTCGATCAGACTGCCGTCAAGGCGGCGCTTCTCCGCGGCCACTCCCAGAGGGAGATCGCGAAAGCCTTGGGGATGAGCAAGTCTCGCGTCAACGAACTAGCTCGGCGGCCGTGGTATCCGACACCACCCCGCGGCCGCGACGACGACGTCATCCAGCGCCAGGTCCCACTGATGATCGACTTTCTCACCTACGTCTGGGGATCCAAGGAAGCCGCGGACGAGGCCGTCGCCGTTTGCCGGGAGTACGACCGCGAACGTCTCCCCTTCCACTTTGCTGACACGCATCCCGCCGACTGGCTCGAGCAGATGCGCGCGCAACACGAGGCCGAAGACATCCCGCCGACGGACACCCGGAACCCTCCGACACCGGGACGGAAAAAGCACTGACCGGAGCTCGGGTATTGCGGTTCCCGCTGGGTACCGCAATACTGCGTTCATGAGTGGAGACCAACCGGCCCGCGCCGACCTCGCCCAACGCCGCCGCGACGCCCGCCACCTCGTCGAGCACCTACGTTTCCTCGAGGACAACGTCGTCGGGCCGGCCCTGGTGAAGGACGCCCTCCTGAGCGGTCTCAGCCAGTCCGAGACAGCGAAGCTGCTCGGGATGAGCAAGCGAACGGTGAACCAGAACGCCCGCCGGCCCTACATGGAGTACGCGACGGTGCGTGACGAGCGCGCGGCGGAACGTCGGAGCCTGAGCTCTGCGTTCCTGTCGTACGTCTGGGGATCAGAGGATGCAGCGCGGGCGGCCATCGAGCGATCCGTCCAGTACGACCGCGAACGACTCCTCATCGAAACCGAATGACCCATCACCGACAGTAAATAGGTAGCCGAAGGCCGACTGGACTGATATTCCCTCGGCGGCGGCGTGGCCGTGCCCCGCATATTTGTTCGGTGGTCGATGTTCGCAGCTCACGCGGAGGCGAGCCACTGTGACACGAGACTTCCATATCGACCGCTGACCCCAGCCTGTCGTCAACTTTGGCACTGCCGCAGAGTCGCTTCATGGGCCTGCACAGGATTCGGACTGCTGAGCACAGCCCCACGACCATGTCACTTATGGTCCGCGGCATCGACACGGTGACTGTGTCTGCGACCGCATGGAGTCGACTGGTACCGACGCGCCGAGTAGAGAGCGCGCCTGCGCTGGCAACAGACACTGACCGAACGCGAGCAGCGGTGGCGTGACTCCGGCCAGCATCTGGTCGATCACCATACCTACCGACTCGAAGGCGCCACCGTCGCGTGGGCATCAGATACTGAGTACCCAGTAGGGCCTCGAGCCGCCCGAGAGGCCTGGCCTCCCCCGACGGCAGGCCAGGCCCTTGCGCCGCATCTCGGTTTCACCGGTGATGCTGTAGCGACTTCCCAGACTCCTTGTCACCGGTTTCGGTCGTCGAAACCTCCTGTGTAACAGAGCTCCGGGTGTGGTTATAACTTCGTTGGGGTCCAGCGGCTGTGCCTTCCTCGGCCTTCACAAGTCCAGTACGAGACGCTGACAGGCGGCACGCGACACACAGATCATCAGGCGGTCGTTCGCGGCCCGTTCGCTCGGTTCGAGGACGGTGTCGCGATGGTCGATGACGCCGGACAGCACCGGTGTCTCGCAGCTGCCGCAGGTGCCTTCTCCGCACGAGGACAGGACGTCGATTCCTCTATTCAGCAACACATCGAGGATCGACTGGTTGGCCGGAACCGTGAGCACGCTTCCGTCGGAGGCGATCTCGATCTCGAAGTCGACGTCATCGCCGGCCATTTCATCGGCGAGCGGGGTGAAGCTCTCGGTGTGGATTCGATCCGGTAGCCAATTCGTGCACCGCGTCCGGACGGCGTCGAGCAGGGTCGCCGGGCCGCAGCAGTACATCTCGGTTCCGGGCCGAGGTCGTGCCAGAATGGAGTCGAGGTCGAGCAGTCCCTGTTCGTCTTGCGGCACCAGGGTCACCCGCGTCCCATACCGCTCCACGAGGTGCTCGGCGTAGGCCATCGATGCCCTGGTCCGTCCGCCGTAGAACATTGTCCAGTCGGCTCCGGCGGCGTGCACCGCGGCCACCATGGGTAACAGGGGAGTGATCCCGATACCGCCCGCGATGAAGAGGTAATGCTCCGCGGGTCGCAGTGCGAAGTGGTTTCGCGGACCGCGAACCCTGACGGTGGCGCCTTCGATGAGGTGCTCGTGCACGTGCTGGGATCCGCCGCGGCCCGCGGGGTCCAGCAGCACCGCGATGTGCCAGGCGGTGCGGTTGGCGGGATCGCCGCAAAGTGAGTACTGGCGGGTGAGGCCGTCGCGCAGGACGAGATCGATGTGCGCGCCGGGTGCCCAGGCGGGGAGAGCATCGCCTCGGGGATCGACGAGTTCGAGCTCGATGACGCCGTCGGCGCAAATGCGTCGGCTGCGTAGGTGGAGGAGGAGGTCGGAATCCGGGATCATGGTCATCTTCGTTCTCAGTTCGGCAATGTTCCGGGCGAGGGTTGTTCGGTGGCGGCCAGGCCGTCTCCGAGGCGGCGACGGGACTGTGTGGTGGCCGTCCACGCGGCGGCGATCATGCGGTCGGTTTCTCGTTCGAGGTAATCGTCGAGCGCGGCGGAGAGCGCGTCGTTGAGGTTCGCCTTCATCGCTCGCAGCGATTCCGGGCGTGCTGCCGCGATGCGTTCTGCGATCGCCAGAACTTGTGGCAGAAGATCATTCGTATCAATGACCCTGTTAACGAGGCCGATGCGTTCGGCGGCCACGGCGTCGATTCTGCCGGGCATCAGGAATATCTCCCGGGTGCGTGCGGGACCGAGCAGACGGGTCGCGAACCAGATGGCACCCAGTTCTCCGGGAACTCCGTGGTCGAGGAACGCTGTGTTGAATCGTGCTCGGGTGGCGGCGAAGCGGAGATCCGCGGCAAGCGCCAGGGCCAGACCTGCTCCGGCGCAGCCGCCGTTGACTGCTGCGATCGTGATCTTCGGCATGCGATGGAGATGCCGTATCACGCGCACCGCCCCGTCGACCTGCTGGCGGTGCGCGTCGGGTGACCGTTCCCACTCGGCGGGGGCGTAGTCATCGGGAGGCCCTATTCCGCCAACGTTGAAATGGCGTCCGTTACCGGTAAGCACCAGGACGCGCACGGACGCATCCGCTGCTATCTCCCTGAGCGCGCTCTCGAGGCTCGAAATTTGGCTGTCAGTGAAGGCGTTTCCCAGTTCGGGCCGGTTGAACCGGATGACCGCGACGCCGTCGGAATCGGAGCGTTGGATTTCAGTGGTCATAGATGATCCGTGTTTGCTGTCGGTCGGGTCTTTAGGACGCGTTTCGGCTGGTGTTCGCTGCCGCAGAGGCGATTTCATCGAGGCGGTCGAGCATGGGCATGCGGTCCTGGCCGATGCTTCCGGCGAAGCGCGCGGCAATCTGCTCTGGCGTCCACGCCTCGGCGTATGCGGCGCGGACCTCACGGGGCTGTGCCCACAGGGCGATCTTCGGTCCGGCAACGGTGTACACCTGGCCGGTAACGTCTGCTGCTCGCTCGGACAGGAGGTAGATGACCATTGGTGCGATGTCTTCGGGTTCGCCGATCTCGTCGACGTCGAACGGTATGCCGGCCGACATGCGGGTGTTCGCGACCGGCGCGATGGCGTTCGCGGTCACGCCGTACTTGTGGAGCCCGAGGGCCGCACTGCGGACAAGTGAGACGACGCCGCCCTTGGCGGCGCTGTAGTTCGCCTGCGAGATGCTGCCGGCGAAGGCCCCGGAGGTGAACCCGATCAGGCGGCCGCCACCCTGTTTGCGCATGACCGCAGACGCGGCACGAAAAACTGTGAACGTGCCCTTCAAGTGTGTTTCCACGACGGGGTCCCATTCCTGCTCGGACATGTTGAACAGCATGCGTTCCCGCAAGATCCCAGCCACACACACGAGGCCGTCGAGTCGACCGAACTCGTCGAGTGCGGTCTGCACGATGCGCTCGCCGCCCTCCATCGTCGTAACCGTGTCGGCGACGGCCACGGCGGTCCCGCCGGCCTCACGGATCTCGCGGACCACCCGGTCCGCGACTTCGCTGGTCGGGTTGGCGCCGTCGATGCTCACGCCGTAGTCATTGACGATCACCTTGGCGCCCTCGGCGGCGCACGCCAGCGCAATTGCGCGCCCAATACCTTGGCCGGCGCCGGTGACGGCGACGACCTTGTCCTGGAGGAAGTTGCTCATGTCTACTCCTGTCGTTCGTGGGGGCGCGGTCAGGCGAGACGTTCGATGATGGTGACGTTGGCCAGGCCGCCGCCCTCGCACATTGTCTGGAGGCCGAAGCGCCTGCCGGTGCGTTCGAGTTCGTGCAGCAGTGTGGTCAGCAGTCGGGCACCGGTTGCACCGAGCGGGTGTCCCAGCGCGATGGCGCCACCGTTGACATTGACCTTCGCGTGATCGATGCCGAGTTCCTTCTCCCAGGCGAGCACGACCGATGCGAAGGCCTCGTTGGCTTCGAACAGGTCGATGTCCTCGATTCCGAGTCCGGTGCGCGCCAAGGCGCGCTGCGTGGCGGGGATCGGAGCGGTGAGGATCAGCCGGGGATCCGAGCCCCGGCAGGAGATGTGGTGGATCCGTGCGCGCGGGCGGAGGTTGTGCTCGCGCACCGCACGCTCGGACGCGAGCAACACGGCCGCGGCGCCGTCGCAGTTCTGGCTTGCCAATCCCGCGGTGATGAGTCCATCCGGGGAGATTGAGCGCAGCGCGGCCATCTTCTCGAGCGAGGTGTCGCGACGTGGGCAGCTGTCAGCGGAAGCGCTTCCCAGCGGCATGATTTCGCGTTCGAAGCGGCCCTCGTCGATGGCGTGCACCGCGCGGCGGTGGCTCGTCAGGGCGAAGTCTTCCATATCCGCGCGGGTGATCGACCACTTCTGCGCGATCTGTTCCGCCGCAGTGAACTGCGACGGCTGGACGCGGCCGTACCGCTCCGTCCAGCCGACGGAACCGAGGAACGGCTCGCCGAACGCGGGGTCGACGCGCCCGGCCGACGAGATCGGTACGGTACTCATGTTCTGGACGCCGCCGGCGATGACCAGGTCCGCGGTACCCGACAAGATGCCCTGCGCCGCGAATTGCACAGCCTGCTGCGAGGATCCGCACTGCCGGTCGATCGTGACTCCCGGCACCTCCTCGGACAGTCCGGCCGCGAGCCACGACGTGCGGGCGATGTTGAAAGCTTGCGAGCCGATTGTGTTGAGGCAGCCGAAGACGACGTCGTCCACGGCCGCCGAGTCGATGTCGGCCCGATCGATCAGGTTCTTCAGTACGTGCGCGCCCAGGTCGGCCGCGTGGACCCCCGCCAGCTCCCCGCCGGTGCGGGTGATGGGCGTTCGGATGGCGTCGACGATGTATGCCTCTTGCATTGCGTCCTTCTGGAATCGATGTGGATGGCCCCGAGGTGGTCGGCGATATTTCCGGCCTGCCACCCCGGTGAGCGCGTTCAGGCCGTGGTGAACCGGATGGGTACGGAGTTGAATCCCTGGACGAACTCGGCGTACTTGCGGCGGCAGCCGTCCCAGTCGACTTCATAGGAGTCGATGGCGTCCAAGAACTCTTCCAGCATGATCGTGCCGAGCCGAAGTGCGGTGCTCTCACCGAGACACTTGTGCTGGCCATGCCCGAACAACAGGTGCCGACTGTAGGTCCGATGGATATCGAAGACGTCGGCGTTCGGGAACTCGGCTTCGTCTCGACTCGCCGAACCCCACATCATGATCACCTGCTGGCCGGGAAGCAGCGTCTGGCCGCAGATCTCGACCTCGCTGACCACCTCCCGGCACATGATGTCGGTGGGATGGTCGAAGCGGACGGCCTCCATGAAGGCGTTCTGGATCAGGCTCTTGTCGGCGCGCACGGCGGCGAGCTGCTCGGGATGTTGCGCGAGGTAGTACAGGGTCGCGGCGACGCTGATTTCGGTGGTTTCCGAGCCGGTGACGATCAGCGTGAGCAGGTTGCCCAGGATCTCCTCGTCGGTAAGTGCTCGGCCCTGGACCGTGCCGCTGAGCATGACCGCAAGGTCGCCGTGGGCGGTGGACGGATCCTGCCGTGCTTCGGCGACCAGGTTCTGCAGGTAGCCGAAGACCTCGCCACCTGCCTCGGCGTTGGCCTGGGAGGTGCCGCGCTGCCCGTGTTCGCGGGTGAAGAGTTGCTCGGCGCGGTGCCGGATCCGTTCCGCGTCGGCCTCGGGTAGACCCACCTTGTGGCCGGCGAAGCGGGCGGCTACGCGGCTGGCGTAGTCGCGGAAGACGTCCATCGTCCCGTCGCCGCCCGCGAGGAGCGGGGTGAGGACCTCCTGGGCCAGGCTGCGCATGTTCGCGGCGTCCTGGTCCGCGGCGGCCTGCTTGTAGGCGGGTTGGAGCAGTCGGCGCGCAGCAGCGTGCGCGCGTGCGTCGGCCTGGGTGAAGTTGGGGAAGCTGGGTTCGTCGAGCAACGAGTTGATCGGCGGCATGCCGCGGTTCTCGGTGGAGAAGTTTTTGAGATCCCTCGCCGCCCGCCAGACGGCTTCGAAGCTGGCGAGTGCCCAGGCGTTGTACTGCGGGAGGTAGTGCAGGGGTCCGGCGGCGCGGAGTTTTTCGTAGACCGGTCGGGGGTCGACCATCGCCTCCGGCGCGAAGGGGTCGTAGTCGATGGTCGTTCCTGCGGTGTCTGTGGTGGGGGAGGTCATGGCGGTCGTCCTTGTCGTCAGTAGCCGTGAAGGAGATCGACGAGATTGTCGAGGGGTTGGTCGCTGGTCCATCGCGCGACGTTGTCGGCGAAGGACCGCAGGATCGATTCCCACACCCCCCGCCCGTTCCAGGAGGCGTGGGGACTGAAGCGCACTTGGGGGTGCCGGTACAGCCAGTGGCCAGCCGGTAAGGGTTCCATCGGAGCAACATCGATGGACGCCAATGCAATCTGCTCCTCGTCGAGCGCGTTCTCAAGGTCGCGCTCGACGATCAGCCCGGCGCGGGCGACGTTGATCAGGTGGGCGTCGGGTTTCATCAGCGACAGAAACCGTGCGTCCACGATGCCGCGGGTGGCCTCGGTGAGGGGCGCGGCGAGCACGACGTGGTCGGCGTCGGCTAGCAGCTCCTCAAGACTCCGGACGAGAGCCACGCCCGGAACCGGGCTCGGGGTGTCACTGCGTCGTAGCGCCTTGACCTGGGCGCCGAACGCCAGCGCGCGCGTTGCCAGTGCGGTTCCGGTGGCACCGAATCCGAGGATCGAGATCGTGGCGCCTTGGATTCCGCCCAGTTCGGGGCCGCCCCACTGTGCGGGTGGCTCGTGAACCCACGACTCGGGCAACCGCTTCTCGGCGGTGAGGATCTGTGCCATCACCCATTCCGCGATCGGGACCGACGTGGCCCCCCGGCTAATAGTGAGTTTCCGGTCGCCGAGTAGGTTGGTTGGGAAGTCGTCTACGCCGGTGCCGACGGTGTGGACCCACCGCACGCCCCTGCCGAGAACCTCGGGCAGGTTCGGCGTCCCCTGCATCAGCGTGAGCAGCACCTCGCCTTCCACGTCGTCGGCGAGTGGACCCTGCTGCGGAACCGGGACGATCTCAGCATCGATGCCGTTGTCGGCGAGCATTTTCCGCATCAGGGGTAGATCCCCGAGATGACTGAGAATGCGGGGTGTGGTCATGGCGCGTTGCCTGCGACCGACTCCGCGAGTGATTCGCTGGTGAGCCCGTGGTGGCCCCAGTCGTCGCCGCCGGTGAACTCGTTGGTGATCCAGGTGTCCTCGTCGACGAGGACAGGGTCGCATCCGATCTCGACCTCGAAGCCTGCGGGGCTGCGCATGTAGAACGAGAGCATGCGGTCGTTCTTGTGCCGGCCGAGCGAAGCGGTGATGGCCAGCCCGGCTGCGGTTGCGCGGTCGAATGCCGCACCCACCTGGTCGACATCCGTGACCTCGAGGGCGATGTGGTGGGTGCCCGAGACCGGGCCGACCGCGCTGAGCGCGATGCTGTGATGGCGCGGGGTGCACCGCAGGAAGTGAATCGCCATGTTCGGACCGAAGTTCATGAAGTCCGAGGTGCGCATGCCCAGCACGGACGTGTAGAACTCGAGGGACGCGGGCAGGTCCTGCACCATCAGTACCGCGTGGCCCAGGCCACCTTCTGTGACGAAGCCCGGCTCGCCCAGTGGGGAGCGGAAGGCGCCGTCGACGGTCGGGCCCCAGAAGACCTCCAGCCGGGTTCCGGCGGGGTCTTCGAACCAGGCCATATTCTGCACACCGCGTTCGGCGAGCTCGCGTTCAGTCGCCGCCTTCGGTGCGGCGCCGGCGGTCTCGAGTGCGCTGACCGCATCGTCGAACCTCGCGCGGTCGCCCACCTCGAAGCCGATGAAGCCGATGCCGGGGGTGGCGCACTCTCGCGTCGCGATGCGCCAGCTGCGATTGTCAGCCTTGAAGTAGGATGCGTCGCCGTCGCCGGCCGGACGGGTAACCTGCTCTAATCCCACGACGGCCGTGGCGAATTCGTCCCATTCCTGCCGGCTGGGGACGTTGAGTCCGATGTATCCGATGCCACGAAGGTTCATGTCGTTTCTCCCGTGAGGTCAGTCGAACAGGTCGGGCTGCTCGAGAGTGATTTCGGTGAAGTAGCCCTGGAAGCCGAGCCAGCCGGCATACGCGGAACCGGCCTGCTGGTTGGTGTGGCGCGCCATCTCGTGGTTGATCACCTTGTAGGGCCGCCCGGTGGCTTCGAGGCGCATCTGGGACTGGCACACCTGGTCGAAGAGCAGGAACCAGAAGACGGCCTCGTCGACGGTCTCGCCGACGGTGATGTGGCCATGGTTCTCGTGGATGACGGTGTTGACGCCGGACGCGGCGGGTGTCTGCTCGGCAAAGGCTTCGCCGATCCGGTCGCCCACACCGAGGTCGAACACGACGCCCTCGAAACCCTCGACGATGCGCTGGGACTCGTAGAACGAGCACGCGTCCTGGCTGGTGGGATCGATCAGCCGTCCGGTCGCCGACCACGGTCGGCCCCAGGGGGAATGCGAGTGACACGCGGCGACGACCCCAGGATTGTGATGGTGGATCCGGGAGTGGATCGCGAACGCCGCAGCGTTCACCATTTTGTCGCCCTCGACGACGGCGCCGCTGCGGTCGACGAGCAGTAGATCGGACACCCGCATCTTACTGAACGGAACTGACAGCGGGTTGACCCAGAAATGATCCAGGTGTTCGGGATCGCGCACGGTGATGTGTCCGGCGATACCCGTCGTCAGGCCGAGCTTGGCCAGCACCCGGAAGCCGGCCGCCAACCGCTCCTTGCGATGCCGGCGTTCCTCGGCGAGGTCGGTGAACGTGGGCGGGGCGATCCGGGACATCGTCTCCGCGGTCGCCTCGCGTTCGCGGGTCGAGACGATGGGTTGGGCAGGCATAGAGATCCTCCACGGTGAGTGACGGGAATCGGTCGATCCGGGCTATTGCAACGCTACGGCTCGTATCGTAACCTTCTCTTGTGACGTAGGCAACACCTTGATTTCAACGTCTATCGCTGTGTACTGCTTTGCCGCACAACCAGAGAGGTTTCAATGTCCGTTCACAGGGTCGAAATCGGCCTGATCTCCGAGCGCGATGACCTGGTCGACTTCTACCGCGACACGTTCGCGTTGGACGTGCTTGAAGCACGCCCGTTCACGGTGGGAGTCGTCCACCGGCTTGGCCGGGGGGACGCGATGGTGAAAATCATGGTTCCGGCCGATCCTCCCGCCGCTCCGGAGCCGGCCCGCGAACAGTTCTGGGACCGGGCAGGGCTGCAGTACTTCGCGCTGTGGGTCGACGATCTCGACGCGGCGGCGGTGCGGTGTACGCGTGCGGGCGGGGTTGTCGTGAACGGCCCGCTCGATGTGCGTCCCGGCCTGCGGTCCGCGGTCGTGCGTGATCCTGACGGCAATGTCATTGAGGTCATGGAGGCATCGCTGTGACCTTGCTCCGGGCCGCAACCATCTGGAAGCTGATCGAGGCGCGTGCCGCCGCGACGCCGCGGCACGTCTTCCTGGTGGACGACTTCGAGCGCGCCATGACGTTCGCGGAGTACCGCGACGAGGCGCTGCGCACCGCCGCCGGACTGCGGGATCTCGGGTTCGGCGCCGGTGACACCCTCGCCTGGCAGCTGCCGACGTGGATCGAATCCATGGTGCTCATGGGCGCGGTCTCGAGGCTCGGCGCCCGGCAGCTGCCGCTCCTGCCGATCTATCGGGAGGCCGAACTGTCGCGGCTGCTCGAACGCTCTGGCGCGCAGGTGTGGGTGCTGCCCTCCCTGTGGAAGGGCACCGACTACCACGCACTGTCCGAGCGGGTGCTGCAAGACAACCCCGGGATTCGAACAGTGTTCTGCGACAATGATCTACCGGTCGGCGACCCGGCGACCCTGCCGCCGCCCGAGGCGTCGAGCGAGCAGGTGACGTGGCTGTTCCCGACGTCCGGCACCACCTCGGCCCCGAAGATCGTGATGCACACCGACCGCTCGATCATGGCCGGCGGAGCGGCCTTCTGCCTAGCTCAGGGGTTGCGCCCGGACGACCGGTACGGCATCGCCTTCCCGATCACGCATATCGGCGGGGCGAACAACCTCGCGGCCGCGCTCCAATGCGGATTTTCCCTGGCGCTCAGCCAAACGTTCGATCCGGCCGCGACGACCGCGTCGTTCCGGCGCAACGAGGTCACCGTCGCCGGCGGCGGGCCCGCGTTCTACGCGGCCTTCCTCGCCGAGCAACGACACAGTCCCGGCGGGCTGATCCTTCCCGCTCTGCGGTTCATGACCGGCGGCGGCGCTCCCATGCCGCCAGCGATGCATCGACAGGTGCGCGACGAGATCGGCGGTGCCGGCTGCGCGCACGGCTACGGCATGACCGAGTGCTGCATCGTGGCCATGAACCACCCCGAGGACACAGACGACCGCTTGTCGGACACGGTCGGACGACCCGCGCAGTACGTTGAGGTCGACGTGCTCGGGGCCAGTGGGCCGGTCGGTGCGGGGATCGACGGGGAGATACGCATACGCGGAGAAGCCGTCTTCACCGGCTATCTTGGTGGGCCGACGTCCGGTCTGGATGCCGACGGGTGGTATCGCACCGGTGATATCGGGCAGTTCGACACGGACGGCTATCTCCACATCACGGGCCGGCTCAAGGACATCGTGATCCGCAAGGGCGAGAACATCAGCGCTACCGAACTCGAGGACGTGCTCTACACCCATCCGAGCATCGACGAGGTCGCGGTCATAGGCCTGCCCGACGACGAGCGCGGCGAACGGGTGTGCGCGGTGGTCCGCGTCGTCGAGGGAGAACGGGTCTCGCTGCCGGACATCGCCGAGCACTGCATCGCTGCCGGGTTGATGCGGCAGAAGATCCCTGAGCAGCTTGAGGTGGTCGACCTGTTGCCTCGCAATTCGGCCGGGAAGGTGCTCAAAAAGGATCTGCGCGAGCGCTTTACCGCACGTTTGGCGCAATGAAGGATGCACTGTGGCAATTACTTTGAGAGATCGGTGCGCGATCGTCGGGGTCGGGCACACGCGCTACACGCGGGGAACGTCCGCGTCGACACTTGAGCTGCAACTCGAGGCAGCAACGGCCGCGCTGGGGGATGCGGGTCTGACCACGGCGGACGTCGATGCGGTGATGCCGAACGACATGTCGGATCGGATTGCCGAGGAGTTCATCCTCAACCTCGGCCTCGAGGATCTCGCGTTCACCTCGACCATCCACACCGGCGGCGCCAGCGTCATCTCGGCGATCCAGAGCGCCTGCATGGCGATCGCCACCGGCGTCGCGACGTGTGTGCTGGTGGTCGCGGGACGACGGGGATACAGCGAGCAGCGGGTCTCGACGACGAGTGTGCGGCCCATGCCGGTACTGGCGGCCGTGAATGAGTTCGAAAAGCCGTACGGCAGTCTCGTCGCCGCGCAGTGGTTCGCGCAGTCCGCGCAGCGGCACATGCACGAATACGGCACCACCAGTGAGCATTTTGGTCACGTCGCCCTCACGTGCCGCGCACACGCCAACCTCAACCCGAACGCGTACATGCACAGTCGGCCGATGACGCTCGCGGACCACCAGTCCTCACGGATGATCACCACCCCGTTCCACCTGCTCGACTGCTCCCTCGAAACCGACGGCGCGGCTGCGATCGTCATCACGAGTGCCGAGCGCGCGGCCGACCTGCGCCGCGAGCCGGTGCTGATCAGCGGTGTCGGCGAGGGTCATGGATCGCCGCCCACGTCGATCACCCAGAAGCCGGACCTCACGTTCGTCGAAGGCATGCACTTCGCCGGCCGTCGGGCGTTCGCGATGGCCGGTATCGGACCCGACGAGATCGACTGTGCCCAGTTGTACGACGGCTTCACGTGGTTCGTCCTCGCGAGTCTCGAGGCACTGGGATTCTGCGGGCGCGGTGAGTCCGGTCCGTTCGTCGCCGACGGCCGGATCGGCCTCGGCGGACAGTTGCCGGTCAACACCCACGGCGGACTGCTCTCCGAGGCCCACGTGTCCGGGATGAATCACGTGATCGAGGCAACGAGGCAACTTCGGCGCTCGGTCGAACCGCAGCGGCAGGTCACCAGCTGCGAGACGGCCCTGGTCACCAATGAGGGCGACTTCCACGAGGGGTCGGTCCTCATCCTGCGGAAGGGGACGTCGTGAACCGCGGACCGCTGCCCGAGCCGTCGGAGCTCACCGACGGATTCTGGGCCGCCGCCCGGCAGAGCCGGCTGGTGATCCAGCGCTGCGAAGCATGCGGCGTGCTGCGCCACTATCCGCAGCAGCGCTGCCCGCGCTGCCTGAGCGCCGAGTGGAACTGGCGCGAGATCGCCGGCCGGGGGGTGATCCACAGCTTCACCGTCACCCACCAGGCGTTCCACCCGAGCTGGGCGGACCGCGTGCCCTACGTGGTCGCGACCGTCGAACTCGACGAATCCGTCCGCATGGTGACCGACCTCGACGAGCCCGCCGAATCGGTGGCCATCGGTGACCCCGTCGAGGTCTTCTTCGACCGGATCGACGACCAGCACACGCTGCCGCGGTTCCGGATCCGGCGACCCAGCCAGGCAGACAGCCGCGACGAACCCACCGCGTGAGCGGTGCACCAACAAGACAACAGGAGAAGCCGATGGACCCCACAGGTCTGCGGGAAGTGGACTACCGGGAAGAGAACGGTGTCGCATGGGTGACCCTGCAACGGCCCGACACCCTCAACGCCCTGAGCAGCGGGATGCGCCAGGAGCTGCGCCGGATCTGGCACGCGCTACGAACCGACGACGCCGTCCGATGCGTCGTGCTCTCCGGGGCGGGCGACAAGTCTTTCTGCACCGGCATCGACCGGTCCGAGATTCTCGGCGACGACGAGGCGTATGACCCTTACGCGTACGACGATCTGGGAGCGGAGATCGGCCCGAAGTCCAACGGGCTGTGGAAGCCGGTCATCGCCGCGATCAACGGGATGGCATGCGGCGGCGCGTTCTACCTGCTCGGAGAGTCGGAGTTCGTGATCGCGGCCGAGCACGCGACCTTCTTCGATCCGCATGTGACCTACGGGATGGCGGCGGTCTATGAACCGATCTTCCTCAGCGGGCGGATGGCGTTCGGTGACCTCATGCGGATGTCGCTGCTCGGCCTCGGGGAACGGCTCTCGGCGGCGTCGGCCCGCGAGTCGGGACTGGTGTCGCAGGTGGTCCCGGCGGATCAGTTGCACGAGGCGGCGAGGTGGGCGGCCGAGACGATCGCCGCGAATCCGTCGGCCGCGGTCCAAACCACGGTGCGCTCGCTCTGGGCTGCGCGCCGGCTCGGCGTCCCCGGCGCGATCGACATGGGCAACGTGCTGCTGGCCGCGGGGAACGACCCCGCGATGCTGCAGGCCGGCCAGGACCGGTTCCGCGGTCAGTCCCGGCCCGAGAGCAAAACCCGGTGATCTTCCGAAGGAGTAAGTGATGGACTTTTCGTTCAGCGACGACGAACGGCGCTTCGACGCCGAGGTCTCCGACTACCTGGCCCAGGAGCGGCAACACCCGGACGCGGCCGTGGTCTTCGCACCGCACCACGAATCCCACTCGCAGCTGGCCAGCCAGCCGCAACATAAGGCGTTCATGCGCCGCCTCGCCGAGCGCGGCTGGCTGGGTATGTCGTGGCCGCGCGAGTACGGCGGGGACGCGCACGAGGGACTCTACGAGTATCTGCTCAACGAGCGGCTGTCGCAGGCGGGCGCGCCGCTGGTCGGCAAGGGCATTGGGATCATCGGCAAGACGATCATTCGGCACGGCAGCGACGATCTGCGGGCGCGGTTCCTGCAGCGGATCCGGACCGCAGAGATCGACTTCGCGCTCGGCTACTCCGAACCCGATGCCGGCTCGGACCTGGCCTCGCTCAGGCTCCGCGCCCGGCGGGTCGACGGCGGGTGGAAACTCGACGGCCAGAAGCGGTTCAGCACCTCGGCACACTTCGCGGACTGGTACTGGGTCGCAGCCCGAACCAACCCGGACGCTCCCAAGCACCAGGGCATCACCCTGTTCCTCGTGGACCTGCAGGACCCGGGACTGACGGTGCTGGAACAGAAGACCATGAGCGACGACCGCACCAACGAGGTCTTTTTCGACGACGTCTTCGTCCCGGACGAGAATGTTGTCGGTGAGGTCAACAAGGGCTGGGTGTACGTGTGCGAGGCGCTCGATTACGAGCGCTACACGATCTACACGGTCGGCGCCCTCGAATCGAAGATGAGCCGGATCGCTTCCTGGGCCAAGGCGACGTCGCGGTCCGGGCGGTCGGTCGCCGACGAACCCGACATCCGTTCCGGCATAGCCGAACTCGCCACCGATCTTGAGGTGGCCCGGATGCTGACCCTGCGGATCATCGACAGGGCCTCCCGCGGCGAGGTGCCGTCCAATGAGGCGTCGATGTGCAAACTCGCGCTGACCCGGCTACACCAGAAGATGGCGAACTGGATGCTCGAGCACTGCGGACCGGCCGGGATCCTGGGACCGGGCGAACCCGGCGCCGCCGATGAGGGCCGCTGGGAGCACTCCTACCGGTCCACGGTGATCGAGACCATCGGCGGCGGCTCCTCCGAAATCCAGAAGAACATCCTGTCCCGCCGCGCGCTGGGACTCCCGACAGCATGAAGGACCACGGCATGACGGGCACCGAGTTCGACGTCGAGGCGATCCTGGCGCAACGGGTAACGCAGGAAGGCCGCGGACCAGTCGACGCCCCCTCGATCGCACTGTGGTGTGCGGCCGCCGAGGACGCCAATCCTCGGCACTGGGCGTCCGTGGACCGGCCCATCGCCCCTCCGGCGATGGCGAGCACCTGGACACAGAGTCCGCCCTGGACGCCGTCCGGACCACCTGCGCGGGCCATGGAACTGCACCACCGCCTCAAGGAGGAGGTCGGTCTGCCGACCGCGGTGGTGCGGGAGGTATCTCACCGGTACGGCGTGCCGGTGCGGGTGGGGGACCGCCTGACCGCGACTCACCGGATCGTCGAGGTAGGCCCGATACGCCCCAGCCGGATGGGGGAGGGCCGGGACTGGTCGGTGGAGGTCGACCACCGCAATCAGCACGGCGAACCCGTCGCGCTCGAGACGTGGGCGTTCCACGGATACCGGCTAGCCGGACCTAGTAGTTCCGGCGCAGCCGGGACCGGACGACCCGGCGGGGCGCTGCAGCCAGTAGCGGGGACAGGGATCACGTTGCCCGAGTTGAGCATCGACATAGATGCGAGCCGGATCGTGAAGGCGGCGGCGGCCAGCGGTGATTGGACCCGTTTCCACCACGACCCGGTCACCGCTGCCGCGGCGGGCTTGCCCGACATCATCCTCAACACCCCGGGACACATGGCGCTGGTCACGCGGTGGATCACCGATTGCGTGGCGCCCGGTGCGCGCCTTCGGCAGCTGGCGCTCCGGTTGCGGCGGTCCGTCGTCCCCGGCGACGTGTTGCGGATCGGCGGCGAAGTCGTCGACGAGTCCGTGACCGCGGACGGCTGGCGGCAACTCGGCCTGGTGTTCACCGAACGGGTCGGGGACAAGACCGCCGCCACCGGTCGCGCCACCGTCGTCGCGGCGGCCAGTTCTGGAGCAGCGGACCCGTGGGACATTCCGCTCGACCGCTGGCAGACGTTCGGCGACACCGACGACCACGCCGCAGACAACCAATAGGAATTTGAAAATGAATCTCACTCTTACCGAAGAACAGCAAATGCTGGCCGATACGGTCCGCGAGATGTGCGACGCGGGATGCGACGGCGAGACCGTTCGCTTGGTGGAGCGGCGGGGTGAAGCGTTTCCCCCGGACTTGTGGAAGCACCTTTCCTCCAGCGGGCTGGTGGGTCTGAGCGTGCCGGAGCAGTTCGAGGGCGCGGGCGCCGGGCTGGTCGAAATGTGCTTGGTGGCCCAGGAACTTGGCCGATCGGCGGCTCCGTTGACTCCGATCGTGTCGTCCGTGCTCGCCGGCGGCATGCTGGCGCGGGCGGCCTCGACAGATCAGCAGAGCACTTGGTTGCCGCGCATCGCGTCGGGCGAGGCTTTGGTCTCGGTGGCCTGGCTCGAAGACGGCGGCGGCTATGGTGCCAAGGACGTCGCGATGGCGGCAGAAATCGTCGACGACCGGGTCCGGTTGTGCGGCAGCAAGACCCTGGTGCCGTTCGCCGACCGGGCCGCCGCCTTCATCGTGCCGGTGCGCTGCGGATCCCGACCCGAGGACATCGACCTCTACCTAGTGCCGGCCGGTCCGGGCGTAGTGAGTACACCGCAGCGCACGCTCGCCGGAGAGTCGCTGCACCGACTCGACCTCGATATCGAGGTGTCCGACAACGCACGGCTGGGGGAACCGGGGCAGGGGTGGCAGATGCTGCACGGGTCGATGGCTGAGGCGGCGATCGCGTTCGCCGCCTACGCCTGCGGCGGTGCGCGCAAGGTGCTCGAACTCGCCACCGAGTATGCGAAGACGCGCGAGCAGTTCGGCCGGCCGATCGGCGTGAACCAGGGGATCGCGCACCCCCTCGCAGACACGTTGGTCGCGGTCGAGGGGGCGACGACGCTCATGTTCGAGGCGGCTTGGAGCCGGGACGCCGGACGCGACGTCCGGATTCTCGCCGCGATGGCGAAGCAGCGGTGCTGCGAGGTGTTCCGTGATGCCGCGGCCGTGGCCCACCAGGTGTATGGCGGCATCGGCTACACCCTCGACATCGACATCCAGTTGTACTCGCGACGTGCCAAGCAACTACAGCTCACGTGGTGGGACAACCGGTTCCTGTCGGACTACCTGGCGAGTCTGCTGCTCGACGAGGACGGTCCGGGCCTGCTCCCACCGATGATTGAGCGATGACAGCTATCCCGGGTGGGCTCCACGACATCCTGACCAGCCGATCGGTCGGCTTCCTGGCAACCCGTGCCGCGGACGGGCGAATCTCGGTGACCCCGGTATCGCCGATGTTCGACGGAACGCGACTGAGGTTCAGCACTACCACCGATCGGGCGAAATGTCGTAATATTCAACGTGATTCACGTGTCACGTTCTGCATGACGGATCCGGCCGATCCGTCGCGTTACGTCGAAGTGCGGGGCACCGCGGTGATCGAACCTGACGACGATCGGTCGTTCATCGACTCGCTGGCGCGCCACCACATGGGTATGGACGAGTATCCCTACGACGCGCCCGACGCCTGTCGAGTCGTCATCACCCTCGTGCCGGAGAAAGTGTCCGCGCCCCCGGTGGCGGGGTCGTCGGACCAGAGCTGATCGCTGTCCTGTTCGACGGCGGCTTCCTGACGGAGCCGCCGAAACATTGCTTGTCGCTTGTCGCTATCTGTCACTTTTGCAAGGAAGGAACTCAGCAGATGTGCATCACATGTTCTGGGGGTCATGAAACCCACAAGGTCAATAGGCGCGGTTTTCTGGGTGGCGCCGGCGTAGTGGCAGCAGCGCTGGGAGCAGGTGTGATCACGGCAGGCCGCGTTGCGGCGGAGCCGTTCTCGACTTCCTCGCTTGCGAGTCTTGCGGGCTCAAGTACGCCGGATCGTGCGGGCAGTGGGAAGTTGTCCGTCGTACTTCTGGGAACCCAGGCAGGGCCGCCGGTCCTTCCGGAAAGAACAGGTATCGCCACAGCGGTGGTCGTCGACGGAGATGTCTACGTTGTCGACTGCGGGCGAGCAGCGGCGACGCAGTACGTCCATGCCGGATTGCGTTTCGACCGGCTCAAGGCGATATTCCTCACGCATCTACACGCCGACCATATCGCCGACTATTACAACTTCTTTCTTCTCGGAGGGCACCTGCCCAATCGCTTCGCCGACCATGTCGACCAGGCCGTGAACGTCTACGGACCCGGCTCGGCAGGGGGGCTGGCGCCGGCATTCGGTGGCGGCCAGGTTCCGACCGTCGGGACCAATCCCACACCCGGGACCGTCGAAATGACGAAACGACTACAGGATGCGTACGCCTACAGCACCAACATCTTCATGCGCGACACCGGTATCAGCGACGTCCGGACCCTCGTCAACCCAACCGATATCGTCGTTCCTGACGTCGGAGCAGATTACCTGGCGACCGCCCCGGATATGGAACCCTTCACCGTGATGGAAGACGACCGCGTGCGCGTCTCGGCCACCCTGGTGCCCCACGGCGTCTGCTATCCGTCTTTTGCGTATCGATTCGACACCGAATACGGATCGGTCACCCTATCCGGGGACACCACATACTCCGACAACCTCCTGAGGCTCGCTCAAAGAACCGATCTACTCATCCACGAAGCGATCAACGTGGAAGGCAGTAACCTACCGCCGGTAGCCCTCTCACACATGCTTGATGGACACGTGGAAGTGCAGAAGGTTGGGACGATCGCGGAGCAAGCCGGCGCACGACGCCTCGTGCTGTCGCACATCGGCGACATCACCCACGGCGTTGTCAATGCCACGGCTTGGCACGCTTGGGCGCAACGCGGCTACACCGGACCGGTCACCATCGGCGCAGATCTACAAACAATCTCCATCGCATGAACCACGGTGAATGTTTGCCGTCAGCTGGCCTGCGGGGTGGCCAGCTGACGGGACCGTCCCTGGAAACGGTGCTTGGCAGGCGTCCAGGTCGGTCTGAGTGAGGTCGTGAGCGTGGTGCGGCTGATGGAACCGCCGCGCGATTCCGGCGGAGTGCGAAGCGGGTTGGGGGGATGGCGTCCGAATCGCGACGGCGAACTCCGCGGCGTGGAGCAGACAGGGAGCGTCCGTATGTTCCGAGGTAGCCAGCCTTCAGGGCGAAGGCGAGTTCTTGACTGTGGGCCAGAAGATTCTGAATAGCCGTTGCTGCCAGTCGTCGCGTACTTGCCCCTGGCGCGCGAACTCGGCCACGTAGGCGCCGACGATGGCATCGATGAGTGCGTCGCTGTCTAGGTCGCGGCGGAACTCGCCGATGTTCCTTGCTTCCTCGATCACGTCGGACACCTGACGTCGGTAGCTCGCGAGGATCGACAGGAACAGTTCACTGAACTCAGGATCCTCGCCGGTGAGCAGAGCGGCCATTCCGCCGAAGCCGATGCCGTCCTCGATGGATGCGACCGCCTGTTCGAGTACCCATGTCAGTCGCTGCCGGGCATCGAGTGTGGCGTCGAGTGGTGACGGGGAGGCCAGCGGCGCCAGTGCGGCAGTGAGCATCTCGCGACGATCCGAGTATCGGCGGTAGATCGTGGTCTTCGCGACGCCGGACAGTGTCGAAACCGCTTCGATCGTGACCGCGCTCGCGCCCCTCGACCGCAAGAGATCGAGCACGGCGGCGACGATCCGCCCGTCAACGGTCGTTGTGGGATGGGGCATCGGTCTCCTTTGGCGCGTCGGGTGGTCTGTGGTCCACCGTACCTATGAACGCTACGCTCGTAGTATCGCTACGAGTCGCGTAGCGTAGCGTGCGGGGGTGATGAAAGGAGTTCACTGTGCGACAAGTTGTTCGTGCTGTTCCGTTTCCCTTTCTGGGCTACGGCCTGGGATTGGTTGGGTTTGTGTTCCTTGGGTCGTTCGTTGCGGCGCTGGCTGGCGGTCACGCGTTTGCACCGGTGATCGGGGTCGCGTCCGCGGTATTCTTCCTCGCGATGGTGATGTGTTTCCGGGCACGTGCGTACCAGATCGCCCACGCGGATCGCGGTGACGAGAGGCTCAGCATGGATCCGATGCGGCCGGCAGAGGATCCGCGCGCGAGCGCGCGGTATCTGATGAATTATCGGGGGATCTGCAGTCGGCCGGTGCGGGCACGCAAGCCCCGCGCCGCCTCGGGCCAGATGTCTGGAGGTACGGGCGCCGCCCGCACTTCCGTGGCAGCTGATCCTGACGTACGCGCTCTGTCGCAGTAAAGCTTTTGGGTACGCAGTTCTCCGAGGTTCGGCGTCGGCGTGGGCTCAGTTTGACTGCTCCGGCCCGGTGGGGCTCGCCTACGTGACCACTTCTCCCGCCGCGGGGCCACAACGCGGGGGTTCCGTGGCGCAAGGCCGACTGGGACGGTGCAGCCCTAAGAACCCCACCCCCGGAGCGATCTGACTGCTCCGGGGGCGAGGGAGGGGTATCGCACGACGCCGCTCCGCAATACGGGTCGGAAGCCACACCACCAGGTGACGGATAGGGCGTTTTGTGGCAAGGAGTGCGCCGATTCCGCGGTTCACGCGATCTCGAGATCGAACTGCTGGTCGTGACTACTGGCGCGGGGGTCGTACGCCAGCGAGATTGTCGGCTCGGATCTTGCGAAGGTCCGCCAGACCATCGACCTCAATGTCGCCGTGCCCTTGGCGCTGACCCCATGTTCGGCAATGAGGTGAAAGCACGCGGCCGTGGGGCGTCCTGCTCCTTGGTCCAATCTCCGGATACCTTGGAAGCCCCAACATCACCTTTTACGCAGCAGCCAAGGCCTTCATCCGCGTGCTCGCAGAGGGGCTCTGGCTGGAACTCGCATCGCTGCCGGGACCCGTAGTCGGTAAGCCCGGCGCTCACCCACTAAGCGCAGCTGGCAAACCAGCGGCAACCGTGCGTGCAACCATCTTTATGAATTCCTCGTCGGGCGATGAGGTACCGAAGAAGACCCGGTTGAGAATCGGCCCCATCGCCACATCGATCAATCGCTCGGGCTCGGCCACCTCGGGGAGTTCGCCTCGCGCAACCGCACGTTCGAAGACCTCTATGATCGGCATCATGCGCGAGCTGAAGTAGTCACGAACACTCGGATCGTTCTGCGCCGTGCGATCCGCAGCGAAGTGAGCCAGTACTCGACCGAGTGGTGAGCTGAACAGCAATTCGCTGAGCTGCCAAGAAACCTCACAGAGGTCGTCAACGAGGTTGCCTGTGTCAACCGCGACGAGCGGGGGCAGGTCCTCCATCGCCTCGAGAACCAGCGCGGTACGCGACGGCCACCAACGGTAAATCGTGGTCTTGCCGACCTTCGCGTTCTCAGCAATCGAGGCAGTCGTAATTTCGCTCAACGCTTCACGGCCGAGCAGATCGAGCGTGGCATCAAGAATCGCTCGACGCGACCGCTCGCTTCGGGGCCGGCCACCCTTTTTGCCGCCGTCAGCCGTGGCCATCGCAGTGGTAACCCCAGTCTTGTTCATCCCGACCTCTACCCATCAAACTTCCCGCCAGCACCAGATTCGGTGCCGAAAATGGGCTCGCCTCTACCGGTTCGCGAGTGCGACCAAGCGACGGCCGGAAGCACGCGCATCATTGGCGTGCACTATTCACTCGCAACCAAGGGCATGCTACGTGCTTCGGGCACGGACCACACAGTCAACCACGCCTCTGTACGGCAGTTGTAGTCCGCGTCAGTTGCGGTGCCAACCCACGTGCTGACGTCAAACTTCCAAGCTGCCGTCGAGCGAGGACTCAGAGGCTCACTCACGGACGAATACTGGGACAGCCTCACCAGACTGCATGAAGACGATGTTCTGGCAACGGACTTCTTGACATGGCGCGAGGAGTCAGGCGGGATGCGGTCAATCCCCGCCGAGTTCTTGACGCAAGACAGGGTCACGGTCACCCGCGGGAGGCCGCCAACCGACTCATGCAGGACGCAGGTGCCGGCATTGACTCCCGGGTACTTAGCGGTGCGCGATTGTCTAGCGCGGACCGCTGCCGACAGCCGGAACCAGCGACTGAGGCTGGGTCGCGCCCATCAGAGACTCGATGAGTGCGCTTTGGTTGTCGATCTGAACCTGCTGTGTAGCGATCGCTTGCTCCACCCGGCCGACAGCATCAATCACGGCTTGCTGCAGTTCTTCCGGGGAATCCTTCGGACCACTGATCCAAGCAAACACAAGCGGCGGCGCGGCCATCGTCGTCACCGCAAGCCCGATCGGCAGAACGCCGAGTCGGAGAAATGAAGAGCCGAATTCTCGGCGCTCCGTTTGATTGCCTCGTTGAACGAGATCGCAGTTGAGGATACCCGCAGAGACCGTCGGATCCGGCCTTCCGTCAACAACGATACTGATCGTGTGTCGGACTCCGACTGCCATTAACGCAGGACCGATCGTCAACCCGTCCGTCGTTATGGTCACCTTGAGGCTTTCCGACGAGCTCCTGTCACCACCACCACCACCACCAATGATCGGGCTACCTAGCGCCACCTGGATAGGCCGGTCCTGATCAAAGTCCTTGCTTGCAATGTCCCTGGGCCCCAAGTTCTCAAGATCAAGCACTACAACGTAGGGATCCTTGACTTCATGACCTGCGAAGGAAAGCCCGAGCGATCCAGCCAGCGCGCCACTATCTTGGATCAACCTCTGAGAGCTCGGCACAACCACAAGCCTGTTCCGCCGCTCACTCGAACGTTGTTTGAGGAAGTAATACACGCCAGCCACGAAGCTCAACAACGCTAAGGCAGTGCCTACCGCAGTCAGAAGGAGTCCCATCGGACAATTGTTCCTGATCAGCTGTACACCACGCGGAGCAATCGAGACGTAAGCCCTTGGTGCACGTTGCAACAAGCGGCTTCCTTCTCACGGAGTGAGACGCATCGATCGAGCACGGCTATTTGGCTGCACGGCTGCGTCCAGCGCTACGACGATGATTCGCAAATCGCGTTGCCACGCACTCAAAGACGTTGCCGATAATTTATATTATGTCATATCGCCTGGTAGAGGCCGGTTTCAGCGATCCCTCACCACATCGACAACTGGTCGTCGCCGCGGACTCGACACCGCGTCCTGTCACTGTCGTGGTACGGACTTTTCCGCGGATAGAGTCTGCGGATGGTCAACGTGTTGAATCGCGAGCTTGAAGCCGATGCGAGCCCTGAGGCGCGTGAGCTGCACGCGGCTTGCCAGTACTTCGTGCAGACTGCCGACGCTCTCCTCGCTGATGGCCGAGACATCTGGGGCGGAGACGCCACCTCCCTGGCCGGTCTTCGCGCCTATGTAAACGCCCTTGGGCTCTTCCTGGAATCGCGCATCAATGGCGGCGAAATGCTGTCGGCACACATCCCCGCGCGGATCCTGAATACTCTGACCGCACTCCTCACCCAGGCGGGGATTATCAATAGCGTGAAGGGGAAGGGCTCGTTAGATAGCGTTCGAGATCACATTCCAACGCTTAGGAATGAGTTGATCGAATGGCTGGACCAGGTTCATTCTGCAGCCCAGTTCGATTCTACCCACAGAGCTGCATGGACGGCCTTTACGGAGAATGCTGCACGTTATCTAGCCCCGGATTACGAGCAATACTTCCATGTCCTCAACGCCAGGCTGAACAGTGCGGAAGCTGAAGCGCTGCGCATGAAGGCTGAACTGAACGAGCAGCAGTCGAAGAAGGCTAGAAAGGAACAACTACAAGCGGCGGGCAACACGGGCGCGAGTCAGCTTGCTCAACACTTCGATGACCTGTCGAGAGCGGAAGCTCAGTCCGAGGCAAACTATATGAAGTTGTTCGTGGGCTGCCTTTTGGCGATCACGGGCATTGGAATATGGATTCTGGCTACAGCGCATGACTCGGATTGGAAGACGATTGCGATTAGGGCGGGCCTATCTCTTCCTATTATCGCTGCCACTACATACGTAGCAAAGATCGCCGGCCGGCATCGAGAGGCCAAGTTCTGGACCCGAACCTCGGCTGTCCAATTGAAAACAATCGGCGCCTATACATCGGCCATCGATGATGAAAAATTGAGGGGCTCAATCTATTCAACTTTGGGGCAAAGCGTCTTCGCTAATCCGGAACTCGCGAGCAAAGCTGACGGGCAAGCGAACTTCCTTCCGTTGGATATAATCGAGTTAGTCAAACTGGTTACGGAGCGGGCAAAAACCAACGCCTAGACGCAGAGCCACCAGCACGACCGCGAACAACTCCTCATCGAATCCGACTAACTGAACTCCCCATTCTCCAGTTCCGCTGTCGCGATCGTCGACCCCCAGACATCGGCGGCTCACCACATCGACAACTGGTCGTCGCCGCCCGGCCGGCGTCGCCGCTTCGCCTTTTCCGGCGACGTCCCCGCGGTGGGCTCGGCGGTAACGATTCCAGCACGTCGGGCACGCTCGAGTTCGGGGCGCGGGTCGACTCCGGCAGCCTCCGCGATCGCAGCCTTGATCCGGGTGCGGTGTGCGAGTTCGGCACGGCCGGCGTCGGTGTCGCGGGCGGCCCACGCCTGCTGCCATGCTTCCGAGCCAGGCTGCGGCGCTCCCAGGACGGCGTCGGTGGCCCGCTCGAGGAGCACGTCGATCTTCTCCGCGACCGCCTCGGCGGCCTCGGTGATCGCCTCGGGTGGCACTTCCTTCGCGCCCATACCGCGCAGTGTAGGTCGCGACGCTGACTCGGTCTGAGCTACACGCCACTACAGAGAATGTGTTCGGCGGTCCCGCCCACGCGGGCTTGGGCCGTCGCGGTGGTCGCAGACGGTGTCGGACGGGACTGGAAGGATGCCGATTACTATCCCCGCCCCACCCCACAGGCACGTGAAGGACCGCGACCATGAGCGAACCCGTCCAGCCCTCAGACCTGTACTTCCGGCTCCAAGACGCTCTCGGCGCGCTCCGCGATGTTCGCCGGACCGTCGTCGAGATTTCTCGCGAGTACGCCGATCTCGACGCCACCGAACTCGCTGTCGACACGCTCGGCGATGCCCTCTCCCCTGCCGATGCGCTCCGTCGCACCCGCGTCGGCCTCGCTGATGTCGCTCGCACTCTCGACGCCGTCGACGACGCGTTCGACTCCGCTCTCTCCCCGTCGAGCCGACTGCTTCGCCCGAGGACCTGAATCGCCTGCCAGGACGGTGATCTGACCAGCCCCGGTGCCAGCGCGGAGGGAATGCCCCCGTCGCTGGCACCGGCTGTTTCAGCTGGCCTTTTGTGCTGCTGCTCGCCGGTAGAGGATGAGAACGAGCGCCAGGTTGACCAGGGACAATGCTAGTGAGATCCACTCCATGTCCTGCCTCCTTGTCGTGGTTGCTGGATATACTTCGGAAGGGTTGGTGGACGCGGCTGGTTGCCGCGCCCACCGGGTGTTACCTCCTCCTAGCTCGACCCTTGCGGCGGCGCTTAGTTGCAGCTAAGCGTCGTTTGCTCCTATTCGGGAGCATGAGTCGTGCTGTTTGGAGGGCCACTACCGCTGTGACGAGCTGGACCACCGCAGTGGTCAGCTGCACGAGGTCGTGAGCCATTGGGCAACACCTCCCTCCTGCCCCGCATACGAGGCGCGCCTGATCGAGCGGATCGGGGTGGGGGGTCAACCCCGGAGAGTGGAGGGTCGCCGGAATCGGCTTTCACGGCGGAGCGCAGCGGAGCTGGGGGTGTGAAAGTCGGTGGAGCGCGTGGGCGGAGCGCAGCGGAGAACACGCGGTAGCGCCCGGAGCGTGGGTTGACGCCTCGGGCCCCCGGTCCGCTTCACTTGGGCGACTCGTGTGACGGGATAACGCAACAACAGGCTTGGCCCCAAAGAGGTTTCGGTGCGGCGCAGCCGCTCCATTGGGACGATTGGAGAGGTGCGTGGGTGGGGAGCCGGCGTCGGTGTCGGGGATGGGGCGGACTCCGATCGGTCCACCGGTCGGGGTGTTTCTGTCGGTAGATGTTGATCTGGCGTTGCGGGCGGTTGCGGAGCCGTTCGGTCAGCGGCGGCGTAGTGCGGTGATCCGGGTCGCGATTCGCCGGCTGCTGGCCGACCAGGACGGTCTGGGTGCGGTGGTGCGTCTGCGTGAGGAGAATCGGGCGACGCGGCCGCTCTTCGACGCGGTGGTGAACATGCACCTCGACATGCCGACGAGGGCTGAGCTCGACGGTCTCGCCGCGCGACACGGCACCACGCGGGCGGAGATCATGCGGATCGCGGTCGACCGGTTCCTGCTCGAGCTCGCCGAGCTGCGGCTTGCGGGCAAGCCGTTCGACATCGAGACCGCAGTCAACGCGGAGATTTTCAACGGGACCGCGACCGGGAACGGCTGATCGCGCGCCGCCAACGCCGCGAAGCCGCCCGCCAGGCGACCTCCTGACCGCGTGTGACAATCCAGCGGTGACTTCGAAGGCACGCCAACTGCTCACGGGCCTCGCGGCCGTGGCCATCGTCCTGATCGCAGGCGGGCTTTTGTTCGATCGTCACGAGACGCGGGCGTACGCGGATTGCATGAACGGCCCGTGGATGACCTTCAGCGTCGGGGACCTCACTGCACCGGAACCGAATAACGGCGCATACACCGGCACCTCGTGGGAGTTCGGGTGCGATGAGGCGAGTCGCGCCGGGATGGTCGTGGCGGGCATCGGCGCCGTACTGCTCGCGATCGCAGTGCTCGCGTGGTGGGCGGGGCGGCGGGCGGCCAGGCCAGGGTGGGAGTGACTATGCCTCAGGAATCAGGTCCTCGGGCTTCATCGGGAACGGGTACTTACCCGGGGCATCGTCGACGGGATCGATGAGGCAGCGGCCGTCGTCCTCGCTGATCTCGACGATGGTGAAAACTGATGCCCCACCTGGGCGGATGCGGACACGATCGCCAACCTGCACTGCTGTACCTCTCGAAGAACCTGAACCGAGAACGCTATCGGATGCGCCAGCTCACACCGCCTGCAGCATCGCTTCTCCGTTCCGTCCCCCGGGCGTGTGTGGCCGCGCAGAATCTGGCCTACGGGATGTCAGGATCACCGCTATGGCGCAGCATCCGGACAGGCGGGCCGGGAAGACCCCGGCGCAGTTGTGGGCGGACGGCATCGCGCACCTCGAGGCGTTCATCGCCGAACACGGCCACGCCCGCGTCCCGAAGGGGTACGTGTGCGCGGACGGGATGCGGTTGGCGTCGTGGGTGATGCACCGCCGCGAGGACCGCCGCCTCGGCGCGAACCGCCTCACCCCGGAGCGGATCGCGCAGCTCGACGCGCTCGGGTTCGATTGGGCACCACCCCGGCCGGGCCGCTCCGTCGACGACTTCGCCGAGCAGTGGGCGGCCATCCTCGCGCGCCTGACCCGGTACCGGGACGAGCACGGGAACCTCGACGTGCCGCACCGCTGGGTGTGCGAGGACGGATTCCGGCTCGGAGAGTGGGTGAGTCGCCGCCGCACCGACCGACGACGCCAGACCCCGACGTTGACCCCCGAGCGGATCGCCCAGCTCGACGCGCTCGGGTTCAACTGGGGCCCGGCAACTGGCCGCGCGGCGGTCGAGCAGCAGCGGTGGGCGAACGCTATCGCCCACCTCGCCGACTACGTCGCCGAACACGGGCACGCCCGAGTCCCCCACAGGTTCACCTGCCCCGACGGATTCCGCCTCGGACTATGGGTCACCACCCGCCGCGTCGACCGCCGCCACAGCCGGCAGTCCCTCACCCCGGACCGCATCACCGAACTCGACAACCTCGGCTTCGACTGGGGCACCACCCGAACGAAAGACTGACCGTCAAGGCACCGTCCAGCCGCCGGCGCCAGCCAGCAGCGTCCACCCCGACCACACGGCGAGCATGCCGTCCGAAGGGGTGGCGGTGGCGACGACGATGCCGGGCCCGGTATGGACGTCGACGCTCGGCCACTCCACGATCACGCTGCCGTTCGCGCCGGTCGAGAGGTTGCGCCAATGGACCGCGTAGGGCGTCCCGGTGAACCGGGTGATACCCGGCGTCGCCGGATCAGTGCTGGCGGTGATGTATTCGATGTCCCCTCCGGGGAGGTTGGTGACCCCGTGTCCGACCCACACCACGGGGATGGGGAAGACGGTGTCCGTCGGTGCGGCGGCCGCCGGTTGCGCTGTTAACAGCAGCACAGCACCGGCCCCGGCTACGACGACCGCTCGACGAAGACGCAGACGGTTCATCGGTGAACCTCCAGCTCTGGCGGCCCCGCTCCCGACCTCGGCGCAGGCCGATGATGCACATCAGCCTACGACCGCGGTGGTGCAGGTCACGCAACTTTCGGAATAGGTGCGCCAGGGCCGACGTTGAGGTGGCTGGATCGGTTGCGTTCCGTGTCCCCCGGGCTCAAACCCTTGCTGTCGCAGAGTTCCGTACGGCTGGAGCTGCGTTGCGCCTATCGCCGAGAGGCGACCGAACGCATCCGGTCCTCTTTCATGCCGCCGCATCCCATTCGAGCCGCGGACCCTGCCGCCCGGGCCGGTCGGCGCTGACGGTGCTCGTCCGTACCCTCGCCCCGTGACTGATCGCGCTGTCCTGGCCGCCCGCATCCGCCAAGAACGCGCGCACGAACTGCCCACGTTCCGCGATCCCGCTGCGCACGCCACCGCGCCACGCACCATCACAGCGGAATCCGCCGAGACATCGGACACGACGCTGACAGTCACCATCACCTCCCAGCCGTTCGCAGTGGAGGCGAGGGGTCGGATCCGGCCACCTCCGGCACCGCAGTGACCGTGGCCGTCGTGAGCACCGACACCCTGTCGGGCGCTCGCCGGCACGTCCAGCTGGCCGAACCCGAGGCGTGGGCGCGGGCAGTGTTCGCCGAGTTCGACGACGACGAGCGGCGGATCTATCTTCTCGGCGGCGTCAATGCCGACACCGGACGTCCCGAACTCGGGCTCGTCACCTACCGCCACTATTTCGACGACCGCGGTGCCCCGATCCGGGTGCCGATCCAGCTCCTCACGATGCACCACTACTGTGTGTTTCCCTTGGACTGACGGCGGCCGGTCGATAACCGAAAATACGATGGCCCCCGCCGCCGAGGTGGGGGCCATCGTGGTGGATTCGGTGGGCGGGCCAGCTACCGAGTCCGGTAGACAGCCCGCCGCGTGAGCAGCCGATCGGAAGCAGGGCGGTCATTCACATGCGACGCCGTCGCGATCACGGTCCAGATTGAAGCTGTAGCCGGGTTGCCCGGCATACAGGGGTGCTGCGCCTGCTGCGCGCACAGCGTCGCAGTTCTTGTAGACCGTGGCGCTCTCAACCGGTTTCGGCGCAGGGGCCGGGGCCGGGGCCGGGGCCGGAGCAGGTGCGGGCGCGGGTGCAGGTGCGGGTGCGGGTGCAGGTGCAGGTGCAGGTGCAGGTGCCGGTGCCGGTGCGGCAGCAGGGCTGGGTGCCGGTGCGGGTGCGCCGCAGGTTTCGAGGACTCGGGACATGGCGTCCTTCTCTGCCTGGGTCACCCACAGTCGGTAGTTGGCTTTGACGTAGATCTGGCGGGCGACGTAGGTGCACCGGTACGCGTTGTTCGGCGGCAGCCAGGTGGCCGCGTCACCGTCGGACTTCTGCTGGTTCGTCGGCCCGTCGACGGCCTGCAGGTTCAGCGGATCGTTCGCGAAGTTGCGGCGGGTCTGCTCGTCGAGCTGCTGCGCGCCCTTCTGCCACGCGTCCGACAGGGCGACGACGTGGTCGATCTGTACCGCGTTCGAGGTGCCCTCGCCGCGGGTGAACGCGATCGTGCTGGCGGTGTAGGTGTCGTTGAGGGTGCCGGTCAGCACGGTGCACCCGTTCGACCCGGGCTTGATGGTGATCGCGGTCAGGTCGCGGCGCAGGATGTCGTTGCGGGTATCGCAGCCGTTGCGGCCGCCTTCCACGGTGACGTCGTCGGACCATGCCTGCCCGAACAAGTCCCGGTCGTAGCCCGTCTTCGGGGCCCGGCCTTTGACCTCGAGGGTGGCGAGCTTGGCCTGGGCGGCGGTGGCCGCGTCCGGGGAACCGGCGTCCGCGGCCGCGGCGGGAGCAGCGAGCGCGACCGGTTCCGCCGTCGTTGTGGCGGACGCGGACTCACTGGTGGAAGCCGGTGCGGCCGCGGTCGTGGCCGGGGACGCTGTCGTGTCGGCATCCTTGGCTGTCGGTGGGGCGACGCCACCGCCGATGAACATCACGACGAACGCGCCGGCACTCACCCACGCGGCGGACTTGCGGCTCGACACTCGCATCCAGTCCAGATGACCCCGGACCAGCGCGATGATGCCCAAGACGAGCACCACCGCGCCTACCAGGATCAGAACAGTTGAAATGGCTTCCCTCATTGCGGGCCCCTCAGAAAGTGTGCGGAAACTGCCGCGACACCACGGGATCCCGCGCGCCGACGACCCCACGATCCCCCTGGCGCTACGAACTCCCCCGGTTCGCTATGCCGGATGTCGATTCCCCAGCTGACGCCGTTACAGACGCCGCACCCGACGGGGCGATCGGGCCGGGATGCCAAGATCACCGCTATGCCGCAGCATTCGGAAGAGAGCGCTCTCTACCTCGCCGCCATCCCTCATACCCGTGAGCAGGTGTTGACCCGCCCCTGCCCGGTCCCTGCTGCTCCGGGGGTCTACGGGTGGTGGTTCCGCGAGCTGCCCACCACGCTGGATACGTCCGGATGCGCGAAGAAGGACGGGCTGACACTGCTGTACACCGGCATCAGCCCGAAGAAGCCGCCGGCAAGTGGCGGCGCCCCGAGCCGTCAGACGCTCCGCACTCGCATCAAGACCCACTACACCGGCAACGCAGCCGGTTCGACGCTGCGACTGACCCTCGGAAGCCTGTTGGCCGACGAACTGGGAATCGCGTTGCGCCGTGTCGGATCCGGGAACCGGTTGACGTTCCACACCGGCGAGAAACAACTGTCGGAATGGATGCACGCCAACGCGCTGGTGTCATGGATCGAGAGCGTCGAACCGTGGGAGGTCGAGCACCGGCTGATCACCTCGCTCGATGTTCCGCTCAACTTGGACAGCAACGGCCACAACGGGTTCTACCCAATACTGAAAACGGTGAGGTCCGAAGCGAGACGGCGCGCTGGCGAGTTGCCCGTCCTCCCCAATCCCGGAGTCGGCGGACGGTAGAGCCGACAGACCAGGATGGACCCGGCCGCGGCTACAGCCCCAAGCTCGACCGCGACAACGACGGCGTCGCGTGCGAATAGCATCCCAGCCCATGACCTCCACGGATCCACCAACAGGCCAGGCCCGCCCGGGCTGGCGGACCGTCACCGAGAAGCCCAGCTTCCGGTCGGCCGCCGCGAAGCGCCGCTGCATCATCCCGGCGGACGGATACTTCGAGTGGATGAAAGACCCTGAGGGCAAAAAGATCCCTTTACCGGACTACGACTCCAGGCGGTGTCTGATCCGAGCGCTCAGCCTGGTGTCTCTACGCGCAGCGCCCACATGACCGGTGCGCGTGGGTGTCAGTTGCTAGCCCTTCGAGCTGGGGGGCGTATTCGATGCGGGGGCGTCGCCTAGGCCGGGGTTGAGCTAGGCACCGTATATGCCGAACCGCTCGTACACGTCAGTGGTCTCCTTCGGGGTGGCGCACGGGTGGGGCGGTGCTGAATATCGGCCAACAGATCTCCGTGGCGGTGAACGTTGTCGGGGCACAGGGCGTGGCGCCGATGTAGTGCTCCCGAATCGGCCCCTGGTCGGTGATTAGATGCTCGTTCGCGTATACGCCCAGGGCCGCGTAACTGCGGTCGATGCCCTCCTCGTGACCGCCGGGGTGGGTGAGCACGGCGAATTCGGCGGCAGGCAGGACCTCGGCACGCACGTCCTCCGGTGGGTCTACAGAGGAGGGTGGTGCAGGGACGAACAAGGTTGCCTTGCCCCGTGATTCGAGGAACAGCGCTCGGTCGTAGAGGCCGCCCGGCACGAACGCCGATGGAGCGCCTGGTGCCGTGGCGACTGCGTTGCGCAGTGTCCTCAGTGTCGCGGCGAACCAGTTGTCGATCTCGGCAACCTCGACGGTGGCGCCGACGGACCATACGGCGCGCGCTGGTTCACGGCGCAATTCCACGTCGGGAGGGGTGCGCACGGGCGAGAGCAGTTCGCGCAGCGCGCCCGCGGTGTCGCGGGTCTGCTGCAGTTGCTCCTCCATCTGTGCCAGATGGGTCGTGATGATCTCGGCGCGGGTCGCGGCGTCGTCGGTGCTCAGTAGCGCCTTGATGTCGGGGATGGACATGCCCAGGGATCGGAACCGGCGGATGATGTGTGCGTGATCGACCTGGCTGGTGTCGTAGAAGCGATAGCCGGTGTGGGAGTCGATGTGGGCTGGCTCGAGAACGCCGATGTCGTGGTAGTGCCGTAGCGCCTTGCGGCTCAGACTCGTCATCACGGCGAAGTCACCGATCGAGACCCGTGCGCCCATGGCATCCTCCTTTTCGTGCAGCCGCCCGCGTTATTGGGTCAGGCCATCGTGCACCTTCTCCTAAGGGCAAGGTCAACATTGCAGCCGGCGTGGGAGACGCGGACCCGGCAGTCGGAGGCACGGTCACGACATTCGCCCGGTCCCAGGGGTTGACCTTCCCATTAGGGGAGGCTCCACCGTGGAGCCGTGACCACCACAGAATGGGATGCACTCCCCAACCCCGTGAAGACGTTCATGACCACACTCAGCACCCCGGAAGACGGCCGAGCACTCGCCACGTTCACCGCCGATGCCCGCGTCACCGACGACGGCCGCGACTACACCGGCTGCGACGAGATCGGGGCCTGGCTGACCGCCTCAGCCGGCGAATACACCTACACCTCCGAGTTCACCGGCGCGACCACGACGGACACCACCATCGACGTCCGGCAGCACCTGAAGGGCAACTTCCCCGGCGGCGTCATCGACCTGCACTTCCGCTTCACCCTCGACGGCGCGCTGATCAGCCGGCTGGTGATCGAACCATGAGCAGACGATGGTTCATCACAGGCGGCGCCCCCGGCGGCTTCGGAGTGGCGTTCGCCGAAGCGGCGCTGGAGGCCGGCGACCGCGTGACGCTCACCACCCGGCGCCCGCAGGAACTCGCGGAGTGGGCCGACCAGTACGGCGACCGAGTTCTCGTCGTGCCACTGGAACTCACCGACGCGGCCCAGGTGCAGCGCGCGGTGCATACGGCCGAGAAGCACTTCGGCGGTATCGATGTGCTGGTCAACAACGCCGGCCGCGGCTGGTACGGCTCCATCGAGGCGATGGACGAATCCGCATTGCGGGCGATGTTCGAACTGAACTTCTTCGCCGTCCTGTCCGTGACGCGGGCCGTACTGCCCGGGATGCGCGCCCGCGGCAACGGGTGGATCGTCAACGTGTCCTCGGTAGCCGGGCTCGTATCAGCGCCCGGATTCGGCTACTACAGCGCGACGAAGTCTGCCATCGAAGCCATCACCGACGCACTGCACGACGAGGTCGCTCCACACGGCATCTCCGTGTTGACCGTCGAACCGGGAGCGTTCCGCACGAACGCCTACGCCGGCTTCGCCAACGCACCCGTCGACGAGCCGATCCCGGACTACCACGACATGCTCGAAGAGGTCCGCGCCATCTTCATAGGGATGGACGGTGTGCAACCCGGCGACCCGCACCGCGGTGCCCGCGCGGTCATCGCGGCGATGGCCCAGAACCCGCCGCCCCGCCGACTGGTCCTGGGCAACAGCGGCTACGACACCGTGATCGACGCCCTGGAGAAGAACCTGGCCGACATCCGGGCCAACGCAACCCTCTCCCGCAGCGCCGACTTCCCCACCTAACGACCGCCCGAGCCAGAACACACCCACCCGGCCCGCCGATCTCACTGCGCCAGACGAACGAGACCGGCGGGTCGGGTGCGGGACCGGCGCCACGAAGTAGGTCTCGATCGGACCGTCGCCGTTGCAGGTGGAACCCTCGAGTTCTTGGCCGGTGGGGTGGCGGCCGCGGTGACGATGACGTGCGCGGTCGCGACGGCATCGCCTTGCGGAACGTGGTAGTCATTCTCGGCGTGTCCTGAGTTGAGCCGGTCAACAGTCCGTACTTCCTTCACGGCGACGACCCGGTCATCGCGATGGCCGGCCTCTACGAGCTGTGGCCAGACCCGGCCAAGGCCGAGGACGACCCGGATCGTTGGCTGTGGACCACGACCGTCCTCACTACACAGGCGACGGATGCGACCGGGCACATCCACGATCGCTCCCCCGTGATCCTGCCCGCATCGTTCTGGGAGCACTGGCTCGATCCCGCGATCACCGACCGCGACGAGGTGCAGGCGATGGTCAACTCCATCCCAGAACCGCACCTGCACCCGTACGAGGTGAGTACCTGGGAAGAGCGCAGTATTCGATTCGTGCAAAATTCCTCTCCGCCCCCAGCGACGGCGCAGAAGGTGGTCGAGTCACCTACCCATGGAGTCGGGCGCTAGCAGCGCCGCCACACCCACGTCGTAGCCAGCGCACAGCGCGGGATACCACCTTGGCAGCCGTGACGATGAACCTCGCTCGTGTGCGAGGTCGAACGCGGCATGCGCAAGCCACCCACCTGCGATCACACGGGCGGACCAGGGTTTTGGCAGGAACGCTGCACCAAGAAACAGAGTGGTAGTCGCGAGCACTGCGATCCACTCGCGGGTAAGGACGTCCGAATGTGCGCGCCGCCCCAGGTGTGCGGTCGGATACACAACTGCCGCACCCACCAACCCCGCTGCATAGGCCGTCACTCGGCGAGATGAAGTCTGCTTTGCAAGAGGCCGGTCACTGGCGATGCTCAGAATGCCACCCACGGCAAACGCAGCGAGGTGGACGCGCAGCCCTCGTAACTCGTTCATCGAGTACAACTGAACCAGAATCGGCAGACCCTGGGCACACTACGCCGAAATTCAGGCTCCGCGACACCGCCCGCAAGCGAGCTTCACAGGGGTCCACCTTCTTCTCCACCATCTCTGCGCCCAGGCTTGGATAGCGGTCTGACACGAACTCCATTGTCCGCGAACGCTCCTGGCAGAGCATCCGTCCGCGATATCGAAGAGTACCCCGCGACACCTACTCCACGCTTGACAGTAACCCATGTTGCATCACATGCAATTTCGCACGTTCACAGCTGTGAACAACGTCCGCAATAACCGGCCGGACCTGCTCGAACCCGCACACAACGACCGATAGACGTGACCCGCCCTTGCCTGGGCGCGGTTTCCCAAAGTGACGGTGCGGAGGCCGCCGGACCACTCAATTCGGTAAATCCTCACATTCCGTCCGCGTCGGACTTTTACGCATGGAGCGGGTACCCGGGCACCCGCCGGCGCGTGCGTCGCGCCGACGGCGCGGCGCGTCAGCGGCTTGCGTGCTCGTTGACGTACATCGTGATCGCGTCGCGCATGACCTCGGCGGCGCGCCGCCCCTGGGCGGCTGCCAGCGCGTCCACCTGCTCGCTCACCGCGAGGGGCAGCCGCACCTGCCGCCGGGGAGATTCCTCCCCCGGCTTGGCCTGCGGATCCAGACTCGGCCGCCCGGCATGGGCGCGCGCGAGGAGCGCTCGCCCCGCCTCGGCGGCGGCGGCTCCCCTGCGGGCCGTCTTCGAGTTCTCCGGCAGGGTCATCTCGTGTTCGGCCCAGTCGGCTGCCTCGTCGTAGTTCTTCTTCTTGCTGGTCATGGCTTCCTCCATCTGTGCCGCCACCCCCGTCTTCGTGGTCGTCATCAGTCCTCCATCCGGTCGAGGTGCTTCTGGCGGGCCTCCATCACGTGAAAGACCGTGATGTCGCGGGGGCCGATCTCCACCATCACTTCGAGCAAGGGGCCGCCCAGCTTTCGCGGCGGACCGATGAACAGGGTGGGCCGAATCGTCGACGGCGGTCGAGGATCATCGAACTCCTCCTCGACGTACATCGCGTGCGCGATTGCATGGGTCGCGTCGGCATGGTCGATTCCATGCTTGTCGGCGCTGCCGGTCCACTTGATTGCCATGCTAATACTGTACTACACAATTGGCTATTTGTGTACTACAAAATAGGGATTCAGGTGGGGCGGGCCGCGCTGGCGCGAAGGCAGGTTCGGAACGTCAACTACCAGTTCACGGCCGGTTTCTGTTCGTCCGAACGGTGATGCAGACCCACTTGTCGTGCGCGAGGGACTTGGCGTACTCGACGTTCCCGCCGATGAGGCACCGCCGCTCGCGAGCGGCCAGCGCGTCGATCGCTGCGTCGAGCTCGTCGTCACTCATCGCTTCGGCCGCGCCGAGAGTGTCGCCGGCCCAGGCCTCTGGTCCTGGATCCTGATCGAAGTGCTGCTCGCCAGTCATGTCCCCTCCTCGTTCGTTCAAGTGTGCAGCAGACGCGAAGGAGGCCCGCACCGTCACGGTGCGGGCCTCCTTCGCGTGCGGGTCTAGTCGAGGCTGATGGTCTCGGGCTTGATGTGCGCGGCGATCGCCTTCTCGACGTCCGACAGCTCGTAGCCGTTCGCGGCGAGGAGTTCGAGGTAGGCGGTTGCACCCCGAGGGCGGGTCCGCCAGGCGTCCTTGACCATGCGGGCCTCCATCGCGGCGATCACCAGGGCGAAGGTGATGACCTGGGCGCGGGAGTCGCTGGCGGCGACCGCCAGGTCCCGGACGGCGTTGTTCGAGAGGCGGTAGTCCTTGATCCCGAGCAGCTCTCCGAGGCAGTCGCTCGCGTGGTACTCGGCCAGCAGGTGAGGATCGCTCGCGAGGGTGACCGCGATCCACACGGACGCGTTCGCGGGGAGCTTGGTGCGCCCGAGCAGGGTGCGCAGGAAGGTGCGTCGGACGGTGTTCGCCGCCTCGGCGCGCTTGTTCAGCTCCCGGACTCGGCGGCGTTCCTCGCGCTCCGCCTCGATCTGGGCGGCTGCTTCTTCGGCGGTCGCCGGCACTGCGGCAGCGCGTCCGGTCCTGCGCGCGACCATGACCTTGGCAACATCGCTCAGCTGCAGGCCGCTGCCCTCGAGGTTGCCGGGGTCGAGCAGGTGGAACTCTCGGTCCCACACGCGGCGGGTCTCGATGCTGTTCATGTGAATCAGGCCGTCCTCGGCTTCGAGGTCGGGGTTCTCGTGGGTGTCCCAGTCGATCTCGTCCTCGGCAACCTCGGCCCCGCTCTGGCGGTCGAACCACGCCTCGGTCCAGCTCAGCCGGACGCCCCAGCGGGAGGCGTCAGCTTCGACCGCCTCGAGGGTGATCGGTTCGCCGGCGTCGGTGAGGACGTGCTCGAATGTGACCGGGTGGTAGTTGTAGCCGTCGAGGATGGTGAAGCCCTTGGCCTCGTACGGTGCGGCCGCCTCGGCGTGTGCGATGCGTTCCACCCGGTCACGACGCAGACGCTCGGCCATGTAGTCGAACTGGTAGTGGCTGCCGTAGGAGAGCAGGCGGTTGATGCCCTCGGTGTCGCCGGCTTCCTCGAACTCGGCGATGGTCGCGGCCTGTTCGATGGTGAACTGATGCTCGTCCACGCTGGCGCGAGCGGCCTTCGATGCGCCGACCGTCGCGAGGGTCTTGACCTTGTCCCGGGAGACGCTGGCTGCTTTGGCGACGGCGGTCTGAGACAGGCCCAGGTCGAGCATGGCGGCGATGCCGGCGGCGCGCTGGCCGTCGGTGAGGGCTTCGCGCTGGTCGTTGGAGACAATCTGCTGGCCGATGCGAGCTGCCTTGCGGGCGTTGTCGGTTCCATTCTCCTGGGGGCGGATGATGACGGGCACGCTGGTCCGGTTCGCGGCGCGGGCGGCGAGAAGTCGGCGCTGGCCATCGGTGACCAAGATGGTGCCGTCATTCCGACGTTCGGCCAGGATCGGGTGCAGGACACCGTGTTCTGCGATGGACTCGACGAACTCGGGTGTCGCGTCGAGGTCGACCTCGTCGCGGACGTTGTCACCGATCTCGAGGGTGGCGGGATCGACGGTGAGCAGTTCGGGGGTGGTCGTTGCGGTCATGATGGCCTCTCTCCTACAGTTCGGGAGAGCGAGTCGGGGCAGCTACCTTCTGTCCCGACTCACTCATTTCTCGGGCGCTGATCTAGTCCCAGGGGTTTCCGTCGAGCAGCTCGACGATCTCGGCGATCTCGTCCTTCGGATCGACTTCCGCCTCAACGCGACGCATGACGCCCTCCTCACTCGGGGACGGGTCTCTCCCCCGCCCGTTCTTTTGCCCTTCTGGCATGGAGTATTTGGACCGGCATGAGGGGGCCGGAGTGCAACCCCTGGGGTCGAAAAATCTTGGAGGAGCGCAGCGGGGGAAAGAATTTTCGGAGCCGTCAGGCCGCGTAGCGCCAAGGGGTTGCGCGGAGGTCACCGCCGGTCAAAATCTGGGAAGCCAGAAGGGAAAATGGAAGAAGTCTCTTTCAGGGGCGGAGCGCAGCGGAGCTCGTTTCGGGGTGCGCCGCAGGCGCACAACGGTGCAACGCACCCCGATCGGCCGCCCGGTTCAGGGCGAAACCGGTTCGCCACACGATCGCGATCTCTTCGGAACAGTTGATTACGTCAAGACTGTCCATGATTAGACGTAATTAGACGCCACGCGATGACATAACGGATGCTACTGTCACTTGCGGGCGCAGAAGCGCCCGACGATTCAGCCCCACCTGAACTGTCATGATTGGTCGTCGCGAAGCTCAGGTGGGGCCAACGGAAGGGAAAACCCCTCATGGAGAGCTTAACGCTCGACGTCTCGGACCTCACGCCGTCGCAGGTCGCGCAACTTCTAGAGTTCGCCCGGCAGCTGTCGACAGACGGCGGGGGCGAGTCCCCGGGCGGCGACGAAGTCGACGATGAAGCTTGGCGGACTGCGCCGTCAACTGGGTGGACACTCAAGCACGTCGAACTGCTCCGCGAACACTTGAAGAGCCGCGGGAAGACTGTGCAGCTCAACGCGTTCGATCAGGCAATCGCACGGGGCGGTTTCATTTCCCGGGACTCCGTCTACAGGATCGGCGGATACGACCCCGCGCGCCGTCTCAACAACTGGACTGCGCCTTTCACAGTGGCGTCCAACTACCTCGAGGACGAGCACGGGTTGCCGAGTACAGCAGACTGGCCGATCGAGACCGAGTATGGGGATGGGGGTCCTCAGTACCGGCCGGCAATCGGGTTTCGCGTGACGGCTGAGATCGTCAAACTGGTCCGAGAGGCCTCCGAAACGGTCTAGAACGTTGTGGTTCTCGGTGGAAGTCGGCGTAGTGATTCCACCCTGACCATGAGAGCAGGAAGTGCCCCCGGCCTGAAGACAGGCCGGGGGCACCCGTTTCCCTGCGGCGGGACCGCCGCAACCCCATCGCGTGGTCTAAGGCGTGTCGCGACGGGCGTCGCGTTCCTGCCGCAGGTAGACGTACACACCGGACTTGCTCAGCCCGTGTTCCTTCTGCAGCTCGGCGACCGTCCTCTCGCCGGACTGGTACTGCTCGAACATTGCACGGCTCTGCTCTGGTGTGAGCTTCGCCTTGCCGCCCGGATACCGTCCTGCGGCTTTGGCTTTCGCACGTGGCCCGGACAGCCGCAGTTGAAAGATCCCGGCCTGAAAGTCGGGGAAGGTCTGGGTGAGCATCGCGAACGCGGTGCGGCCGGTCTCGGTGTCCGGGTCGTAGACGGTCGATCCGACGCGAAGTGATGCGCCGCGCTGCTCGATCACGCCGGCGACTTCGCCCAGCTCGGCCGCGGAGCGGGCCAGCCGCTCAAGTCCGGTGACCGCGATGACGTCGCCGACGGTGAGGTCTGCGAGCATGGCCGTGCGGGCAGGCAGGTCGTTCCTGGTCCCGCGTAGGCCGCGGTCGATGTGGATGTGATCGGGCTCGACTCCCAAGGCGGCGAGCGACGAGCGTTGCTGGTCCTCGTCGTGGCCTTCCTCGGCCCGCGCGTATCCGATCATCATGCGCCCATCCTATTGCGAACGGGAATATTGCAGCTTGGACCTCGGGTCACGCCTGGTCGGCCGCCGTCGTGGGCAATAGGTCGTGGCGGAGTGAGTGGAGTCGGTTCATCTCGCTGCGCTGTCGGGTGCCCATGTCGACCAGGATCGGGAACAGCTGATCTTCCGCGGCCTCGGCTGCCGCGTGCGCCATCGTGGCCGCCAGCTCATGGAAGCTCCGTCGGTACGCAACAGCGACGACGTCGGCGGCGTAGTAGCGCAGCGCGCCCGAGGACGACCCCAGAGTGAGCGCCGCGCGGAAGTGGTTGTGGACGGCGGCCGGTACGGCCTGGCTGCCTGCGCGACCAAGCGCCATGCTGACGCTAGCGGGATCGTGCGGGTGGCCGGCCAGCACCGCGTCACGGATCGCTGCGAAAACAGGGCGGTGGAAGGGGTTAGCGAAGTCGGCCTCGGTCATCCGCTCGACGACGAACCTCAAGGTGGTGTCGTCTCGGGTCCACATAGCGGCGCAGAGCATGTGAGCCTCCGGATCGAGTTCGGGCTCGGTGTACTCGCTGCCCGGGTCGTCGGTCGGATCGTCGACCAACGCGTTCGTCTCGTCGTGCTCGACGTGCTGCATGTGCTCTCCCCCTCGTATGCGTCGGGCCGGGACCCAGTGGCCCCGGCCCAACTGCGGCGGTATCCGATGGTGTCAGGATGCGCTGGCGATGTGCTCGACTGTCGCGGTCCAGCATCCGCTGTCGTCGTCGAGCCACTCGTCGGTGCGGCGGTATCCGTGGCCCGCGAGGACCCGGTCGGCGATGTCAGTGCTCCACTCCCCCGGGTCGGCCTGTGCGGCAACGAGACTCTGCGCCCAGACGGGCGGGAGGACGCAGCCGTCACCGTCCAGGTGTGCCTCGAGGTCGACAGTGTTGGTGTGGCCGTCCGCCTCCTGGGCGATGGTTGCGGTGACGACGACGGTCTGCTCGATCAGATCGGTGTCCATGAGTTCCCCTCCCGGGTGTCGGCGACTGGGCCTGATGCCCTACCGCCCTTCTAGTTCTAGTCTATCTAACAATATAGCTATTTGCAATATGTAATGCCTGGTGGTGACCTGTTTTTCGATGTGTTCCAACCGTTCCCCGGCCCCGCCGGCAAGAGACGAATGATGCGGCGGACGAGGAGCGCAGTACCTGCCGCAGGTTGGCATTGCCCCTGGTAGAGCGGAGCGGGCCAGGGGTACGCAGCGACGAGCCACCGCGATAATGAGGACCCGGCGGGGCAGGAACCCTCGCGGTCGTGCTTTCACCCCGACCGCGATGGAGGACGCACGTCACAGCACGATCCGAGCCACTCTACTCCCGTTGTCGACCTCCCACTGTCGGCCAGTTTCATCGGTGTATCGCAGCGACGCATAGCTGATTCGGCCGCCCTCGCTGACCGTAGGAAAGATCGTCACGACGTCTTCGTGGGCAATCGGAGTGAGCATAAGCTCTCCCATGGAAACCCTTTTTGCCCCTAGAGCGGGTTGCAGCTTTGCCCCCGGATCCGTGCGCACGGCGACGATGAAGGGGCTGACGGCCCCTCGAATCTCTCTGATATGCAGGTTGAACAACCGAGATTGCCGCCAGTTCATCACAACAATCCCCGGCGCAACATCGGTCGCCCCTGCACCCGGCACGCGCATCTCGTCAAAGACTCGAACTGTCACCAAACCGGCTTCCCGCGCAAGGTCACGGTCGCGCGCTTCCTGCGCTGCTTGACGCTCGCTGGTCGCGATCCACAACGCCACTCCAGCAGCGATCATGCTACCCAGCGCCCCCAACCATTGACCGAAACCTGAGTACCAGGCCACGTCTTGACCGCTCTCCAAAGCAATCTGCGTACCGGCCCACAGAGCCACGATGGCGACGAGGGTTCCGTAAAGAACCCAGATCCAAGGACCGCGCAATAGCAAGGTCAATCTTTCCCGCAGAGTCTTCGAAGGTTCTTCTCCGTCATCGATCATTCCGAGGACACTAGTTGTCCCTTTCATGGCGTGAAATGGAAGAAGGCGGGGCATGTGCCCCGCCTTCTCGTCAGTCCCGGTGGTCTACTCAGTCGCTCCGTGCTGGCTGCGCATCCGCACAGTGGCCCACAGCAGCGTTGCCAGCAGGATCACTGCGGCCGCGACGGCGGCGATCTTCATCGCAACGCCGGCGCTCGAGCTCAGCGTGCCGATGTTCATCAGGATGGCGCCGAAAGCGGCGAGCCCGAGCCCGATGCCGTGGCGGGTGCGGTACTTCCCTCCGGGAAGCCCCTTGGCCTGTAGAGCGAGCACCATCGGCGACACCCAGATCACGATGCCGCCGCCGACGATGAGGAGGGCGAGGCCGATCCATGTGAATGCGTTCATCTGATCCGTGGAGTCCGTTCTGTGTCTGGTGGGGGCTCGGTCTACAAGCTACTGGTTGAGTCCGACAGGGAGTTCCTTGCGACGTGCTGTGTCGATGGCGGCGGTGACGGCGCTGAGGACCCGTTCCGGCGCTTTGACCAGGCCGTCTGTCAGCTTCTTGACGGTCTCGGTGGCGGCTTGGCGCTCGGCCGCGGTGGCGGAAGTGTCGAGGGCGGTGCGGAGTGCGTAGGCGGCCTTGCGGAGCTTGTTGCGGCTGGACCGCTCGTAGATGCTGGTGCCGATGCGGCGGGCGTTCTCGTCGGCCTTGTCCCAGGCTGCCCGGAGTTCGTGGGCCGCGGTGCGGAACTGGTCGATTCGGTTTTGGTCGGCGGGGACGATGTCGAGGTCGAGCGCCTGGGTGTGGGCGAGTGCTTCGAGGAACGCGGCCGTCTGCGGCTCGTCGACGTCTTCGAGGATGGGCCGTTGGAGCCATGCGAAGGGGTCGAGCAGGTAGGCGCTGTAGTCGTCGAGGACGCCCTTGTACACGGCCTGGCCGGTCGCCCAGTCGCGCTCGCGGGCTTCTCGCTCCTCGCGGCGTTCGGCGCGGCGGGCTCGCAGGTTGGACACGGCGAACCAGGTGACGATGAGGAACCCGATCGCGCCGATGGCAGCGAGCAGGATCATGGGATTGATGTCGAAGCTGGCGGCGGGGGTGGAGTCGCCGACGTCAGTCGGGGTCGGTTCCGGGGCCGGGGTCGGGATCGGATCCGGCTGCGGAGCCGGGGACGGTTCTGATTCTGGCTCGGCGGGAGTGTCGGAGGCGGATCCGGCCGCGCCGAGTAGTGCGGCGAGGCCGAACCCGATGATGGCTCCGACTCCCCCGATGATTCCGCGAAGGGCGCTGGATCGGGCGTAGGAGTCGTAGGCGAACGCCAACCGGCCCGCGCTGACGACCATGATGAGGAACCCGAGAGCCATGCCGGCCCACGCGACGGTGCTGAGGATGTTCGAGAGGTTGTTGAACAGCTCGTCCGTTGGGGTGCCGGATGATTCGATTGCAAGATTCATTGCCGTGCCCCTTTCCAGGGCTGGTCAAGGAGAGGGATCGGCGGGGCTTGCCGTCGGGCGCCCCGCCGATCCGAAGGTCAGCGGGAGGCCGGTGCGAGCTGGCGCAGCGGAACGGCGATCGCCCGGTAGTCGCTCGACGGCAACGGCCGCCCGTCGAGCATGGTCAAGATTCCGGCGTCCGCCGCGTCGGACGCTGACGCTGCCGAGACTTTGACGGAGCCGACGTGGTCACCGTCGCGATGGCTGATCGCCACGACATAGTCGTGCATGAGGAGTCCCCTTCCCGGGGATCGTGAGCTGGGCCTGATGCCCTGCTCGCTACAACCATTCTACGTTACAACGTTTAGCCGTTCAACCGTTGTAACGTCACAATGGCAGTACGGACCGGATCCGCACGTATCGCCTGGTAGTCAGCTTTCGGCGTAGATGATTCGGGTGTCGACTCCGTCGGCTGCGAGGTTGCGGACCGCGGTTGCGGCCGCGACGCGGTGCCAGCGGGCAGGCAGTTCGGGGCGGTCGGGTACGACGCCGTCGCCCTTGTAGGTGGTGATGACGCCACTGTCTTTGCCGGTGTCCTCGAGTTCCCGGATCACGTCGTCCTGGACCTGTTCGAGTTGCGCGAGTTCGGCGACGACGCCTTCGGGGATGGGCTTGCCCTGCTCCCATCTTCGGATCACGCGTTCGTCGACACCGAGTAGTGCGGCGGTCTCCTGCGCGTTGAGGCCGAGCAGCTCCCGTCGAGCGCGCAGTTCTGCGCCGGAGCGGCGGTCCGTGTCGGCCATGAAAGTTCCCTTCCGGGTTCGTGCTTGGGCCTGCCTGCCCCAGCGGATTGATCGAGGTGACTCTACCCGCCGGCACTGCGCCGTCGCGGCCTCCGCGCTCTGGTGACCAGGGAGTGATAGATGGCAAGGCGGCGCGTAGCGGTGCCGCGGCAGCACTGTCGTTCGAACGCGTGGCATCGGGTTGGCGATCTTGGTCACGCGCCTCGGTCTTGTCGGGTGGTGACGGTAGACTGCGGGCGGCAGTTTGAATCCCCCCCGATTCAGCCAGTGAGTCCTGCGGACTCGCACGAAAGCCTCAGCCGATCCCCCCCTGGCTGGGGCTTTCTTCTTGCGGTGCTACGGGTCTCAGGGGCGCGGCGTTCGCGAGACGAGGGTGTCGAGATAATCCACCTGCGCTCGAAGGTTCTGTTCGACCTCTTCGAGCTGTTCGCCGGCGGTGCGCGCATCGGCGGCCGCGAGCTCCGCGCCTGCCATCTGCCGGTGGAGCTGTTCGGCGAGGTGTGTGTCGGCGGAGAGGCGCTGGACAGTTCTCAGCTCCTCGGCAACGGAGTGGACGCGGTCGAGGGCGTCCTCGACGACACGGAGTGCTGCGACGCGATCGCTGAGTGCCGAACGGCTCTGCGCGAAGAGGACCTGACGACGGTTCCATTCCTCTCGGGACTGCGTCGCAACGCCGGCCGCAGTCGGCGGATCCGGGGTCGAGCTGCGAAGGGTCAGCAACTCGTTCGCGGCGGCTGCGATCGCGTGCAGCTCCATGTGGAGCCCGATCACCGATCGGCGGCCACCCACCGCGGGGATCGTCCATGCGGGGTGAGATGCGGTTCGGTCCACGACACCTTCGGCAAGAGTGACGATCCGGGTCTCGTCGGTATCGGCGTGCGTCGGCCAATGGAGCATCGTGCTCGCGCTGGTGACTGTCGTGTGGTCACTCGCGGACAGCGCCGACCGGGTCGAGAACCATCGCCGCCGGGGCAATGACCCGAAGTCGATGGTCCCACTGGCGCGGGCGACGTCCTCGAGACGCCGTTGCAGCGTCCACGGAATCGCACTCCAATCGAGGACCGTGGTCGTCCGCGGGATCCGCTGCGGGTAACGCAGCTGCTCCCCCACCCACACTCTGGCGGCGTCGATCGCCGAGTACCTCACGCGAGCCCCCCTCCTTCGTCGCGGGTGTTAGGCCCCCACAGGTAGCGCGAAGAGTTCGTTCTCGATCATGCCCGCGATCTCGTAGACCGGGGTGCCCTCGTCGAGGAGTTCGACCACCCGATCCCTAACACGTGCGCCAGAGATGCCCTGGGCTTGCAGTGTGCGCATTACGGTGCTGATCCCACGGTGGTTCGTGCACTTGACGGGCGTCTCCTCGCTGGCAGAGGCCTGCTCCGATGGCGCAGTGGCGGCTGCGGCCCGTGTGGCGACGTGCTTGTCCCAGCCCTCGCCGGGCTTGAGCCACCAGCCGAACGCCTTGTCCCACTTGTCGACGCCCGTGCGAGTCTTCCCGTCCGCGTACTGGCGGAACGCTTCGACCACGGCCGCGAGGTCGAGGCCTCGTGCGGCGACGCGGCTCAGATGCTGGGGATTCGGTGCCCAGTCCCGCGGCAGCGGGATCGGGGCAGCGGTCCCCAGGGCATCGGGGTCAACCGAGGAGAGAGAAGGAGAAGAGGAAGAGAAAAGCTCTTTCTCGTGGTGCAAAATTTGGACCGGGGTCGGTGCGGAATCGCTGCTGACGTGGTCCGCAGCGGTCAGCGGCTGTACCGGGGTCGGTGCGAATTCCGTACCGGGTTCGACAGCGCTGGCCAGCGAGTTATCCACAGCCAACGAGTAGACGTTCAGTTGCTGGTGGGCGCCGAATCGACGGATCATCCCGGCGTCGTCGAGGCGGCGCAGGGCGGCGACCAGGGTGCCGCGAGAGCAACCGGCCTCCTGCTGCAGGGCCGCGTAGCTGAGCGGCGGTGTCATTCCCGTTTCAGGGTGGACGTGCGTGAGGATTGCGAGCGCGACGGACCGTGCGCTGTGCGGGAGGTCGCTGGCTTTGCTGCGTACAGCGGATAGCCAGGTCAGGATCGGCTCATTGGAGCTGTGGGTCGTCACCACGGTGGGTAATTCCTCTCGTTGTGAGAAGAAGACCGGAGACACGCCGATGCTGGCAGGCACGTATGACTAGTCGAGCTACCGGCGACCCTGTAATATCGGCGATGGACAATCTGGATGCCGCTTGGTGGGTCGCCTGCTCGAGCGTGTATCTGATCTTCAATTGTCGGACCCCTCGGTGGCAGCCGGGGGGTTTGGCATTTCTGGGGCTTGTTAGCTCGCTTCCTTCTTCGCGTCTGCGATGAACGAGGTCACGGCCTCGCGGATCAGTTTGGAGACGGAGCGGCCCGTCTCGTCCGAGAGCGCCTCGAGTTCCTGGTCGATGACGTCCGGGAACCGGACTGTCCGCCGGGGAGAGGTAGGCGCGTTGCTGTGGGGATTAAGTCGACGGTACGGTCGCTCTTCGCGCGTTGCCGAGGTCATTCCACTCCCTTCCGACCAGGTTCGGTCCTTGTTCCGGGACGACCTTACGGCCAGCGATACTGAGTGTCTGACATTCGCTGGCCGCTGGGCGTGTCGCTCGAGTCCTCGAGTTTTCTACCGGACGAGTTGCGGGTCGCCGGCGGACTTCGCGGCGTCGTCGATCCACCGGTAGACGGTGCTGATGTTCCGGTTGACTTCGACCGCGATCTCCTTGGGTTTGATACCCAGCGCCTTCCTGCGGAGTGCGTAGTCGCGTAGCTGATCGGTTGTCGCTGTGCTGAGGTCGACGGCGACAGGGTCGCGGGGCGGGGTGGTGGACGTGACTGTCGGGATCTCTTGCGGCAGTGGGTGTGCGTCGGGACGACTCGCGAAGAAACCTGCTGCGTCTTCCATGCCGACGGTCTCTACGCCGTGCCCTTCACTGGCGCTCGCCTTTTCGATGCGCGGTGCAGCGGCCTGGTCCTGTGCGTCCGCCATAACCGCGGGGGTGGCGAGACGCTCGGGCTTGGGATCCATTCCTGCGACTACGAGCTCAGCCTCGGGGGCGTCACGAACGGATTCGTCAGAGATGGTCGTAAGGGGCGAAGAGGTGCCACTACTCCCCTCCCCCGCTGGCGCCCTCTTCGGCGTTCGAGCCAGGATGGTCAGGCCGTGGCTGGCTGCGAGCAGCGAGATCGGCGGAATGGTCGAGATCGCCGCAGCGAGCAGTGGGTCGAAATCGGGCGCGTGAGAGACCCATGCATGGAGGGCGTTGCCTGCGATGCTGACGCCGGCAGCGACGGCCAGGACGGTCCAGAAGAACCTCCGCTCCTTCCCGCGATCGTCGTTCCCGGCGAGCCACAGGATCGAAATGGTGGCCTGCAGGATTGTGCCGTCGATGATGACGGGGAACAGGTAGGACAGCTCTCGCGGCTGGCCTGTCATGTGCAGCAAGTCGGCCAGAGCCACGAACGACAGGATGAACGACGCGAGGCAGATCATCGACGTCAGCGTCAGGGCGGCCCAGAATGCGGGGCTCTGCTTCTGGTCCGGGTTCGCGGCTTTCGCGTTGCGTGTGGGCTGATGCGAATCGGATCGTGGTCCTTTTCGGAGCATCGGGAATCCTCGCTGTCGTGGTGTCTCGTCGTCGTGGAGGCGTTGCGAATTCTCAGGTGACGCTTCGCATGTGAGAGGCGAGCAAGAATCCTGGGCCGTTCGTGCTGGCTGCCCTGGAGTCCGCCTGCATCGGTGCGCGGTCGCGTGGGGTCGATCGAGTCGTCCCACCGTTTTCGCGGCCCCTCTTGCGAGAAGACGCTGGTGGTGGCTCGTTTCGAGGCGTCCTGCTGTCGCACATCTGCTGCAACTCGCCGTCACGGTCCTCGCGCTGTGAAGCTTCGAGGCTGCGATGGTTCTCGGTGATCGTAACCGAGAGGCCGCCGAGACTGCGTAACGTCAAAACCGTGTAACGGTCAACATGCTAACGCTTAGAACGTTGTAACGCTACAACGGCTAAACGTTGGAACGGTGAGGATGTTTCTCGTTGGAAAGGCGAACCGTTGCAACGGCGGGCAGGCGCGACGTCTTACTGTTGCAATAGCGAGAAGGCAAACACTCCTGCCTGCACAACGGCTAGCGGTTGTGCAGGCTTGGCCGTCGAGCGGCCAGCCGTCAGCCGTCCCGACCCCGGCGGCGATCCGTGCCGCGCTCGGCCGGTCGGCCAGGTGGGATCTGGAGACGCCAAGAGGCCCCGGAAGCGGTGGGCTGCTTCCGGGGCCTCTTTATGTATGTGGGTGGGCTAGAGCCGTGTGCGGCCGGTTGTGCCGGGAAGGCGGCCCGCTCGTGCGGAGAGCTCCTGGGCGACCTGCTCGGGCGACATCTGCTCCGCGAGGCGGGTGAGCGCCAGGCGTACGACGGCGGAACGGTTCGCGTCGATCTTGGGCTGATTGCGACGGCCGGCTCGCTTGACGTCCTCGAGGAACTCATCGTTCGAAGTCGATAGGTAGACGGTCGCGGAGACGAGCGGATCTTCGGCCGGCGGAGCCGGTGTGGTTGCAGAGGGCTTGGGAGCAGCCCTTTTCGCCTGGACAGGTGCGGGGGCGGGCTGCGGCGCCGCGGCGGCCTGCGGTGTCGGTGCTGGCTGTGGCGTGGGACCCGGAGCGGTCGCGGCGGCGTCGGTGTTGGTCGCTGCGGCGGGGTTCACGCGGACAGGGTTCTGCGACGGCGGCACTCGCCGTCCCGCCTGTCGCCGGCTATTGAGCTGGCTAAGTCCGTCAGTCATTGACGTACTCCTTCACGTACTCGGCGAGGGCTTCCATCGCGTCGGCGACCGGTTGAAGGGCCTTGGCGGGCTTGGGCTCGGCGGTGATCGCCACCCGCTTCTTGCGCGTTCCGACTGCTCGCACCTCAGGGATCAGGGGCCCGACCTGCACGGGAGTGCCCTCAACGATCCGTGAGAGTCGGTTGATCTCAGCCGCCGAGGGGATACGGGGCACCATGTTCGGGACGATCACGACCGGATAGTCGGGCATCTCGTGGACGAGCTGCTCGGTCGCGTCGAGGTCGAGCGTGCGCAGCGGGCACGGTGCGATGACGACGTTGGCGACTGAGAGCGCGCCGTGAGTATGGGGGCCCGCGCCAGGATGGGTGTCGACGACGATCCAGTCGGTATCCCATTCCGCGCCCCACTTGAGCAGGGCCTCGGCCATCTCGTTCTCACTGGGAGGGAAGTCCGCCAGGTCGGGATGTCCGGGCACCAGTCGGGCCTTCATGTGGCCCTTGAGCGGCTTGGGGGTGCGGCCCGTTCGCAGCGCGTCCAGCAGGATGGATCGGGTGCGTTCCTCCGGTCGGTAACCCCATTTTCGGGTCACGCCGCCGCCGTCGTTCTCGAGGTCGACCAGCGGCGCATCGAGCAACCAGGCGAGTTCGTAGGCGATCGTCGACTTGCCGACGCCGCCCTTGCGTGAATGGCAGACCACGATTTTCGTCACCCGGTCACGGTAGCAGTTGTAACGGCACAAGTGGACGAGTTGTGCCGTTGAAACGACCACACGACCGCGACAGTCTTGAAACCGCTAGTCGTTGTAACTGTAGAAAGGTACAACTACGTAACGGCTGTACGTTGAAACGGTTCAACGATTAAGCGTTGCAACAGTGCAACAGTGCAACAGTGCAACAGTGCAACAGTGCAACGCCTCGGCGGCAGGGACGCGCGGCGCAGAGTGGGGCGGTCGCGTCGCCATCGGCCCGCGGCCTGCCGGCGGGGGTTTGTCGGCGGTCGATTATTGGCTGTGCGCACGAGGGCGTTGGCACGTGAACGGCATCGGCGCAGATCGGCGCAGTTTGTTGCATATTCAACGATCAGTCAATGTGACGTTCAGTACATTTCGGCGAATTGACGAAGTGGTCGCTTTCACAAACCGGTCGGCTTCCATACGATCCCTGTGTGGTCTCCGGGGAGGGAGACCGCGGGCCGCCTGACGGGGGTGGGTCGGAGTCAGGTCGGAGGGGCTGTGTTATCAGGTTTAGCGGCGCGTGCCGCCGGGGCGTTGGTGCGCGCGCATCCACGAGGATCGGACTTGCTCCGGCTCGATCCCGAAAAGGCTTGCCAGGGTGGCGGTGTCACCGTTGGTGACCGGGCGTTCGCCCCGTTCGAGTCGCGAGTAGGTCGAGGGCGACATGTCGAGCGCGGCCGCCACTTCCTCCTGTGTGAAGCCCTTCTTGGTGCGCCAGCTCGCGAGCGACACCGCGGCGTCTTGAATAACCGCCAGGGCGTCGACGTCGACGCCGAGGACCTCGGCGACTCGGGCGAGAAGGTCCGGAGCCGGGGCCGAGTTTCCTGTTTCCCATCTGCGGATGGTGTTGTACGGAACCCCGGAAAGACGTCCGAGATCGGAGCGAGAGAGCCCTTTTTCGCCGCGAAGCTCCTTGAGGCGGGCTGGATCGAACCCGTGAAGGGCACGGCGGGACACTCTCACCTCCATCACTGTCGCACTGACGCCGACTGTCGTGCATCTAGATCGACAACCTTGCCGCATCTGCCGAGGTAGGCGGAAATCTCCGCCGATATTTGGTGGGATTTAATGGTGGGAAATAGTGTTGTTTCGGCGTAAGCTCATGGCTAGAAGGAGGGGAGTATGGAGAACTGGTCCAGACGTGTTGCTGCCGTAGCGGTTTCGACGGCTGTTGTCGCCGTCGCCGGCCTCGGTGCCGCGCCGGCGTATGCGCAGTCGCCGCCGCCCGTGGAGGCCGTATGGCTCGATGATCTGGTGGGTGATTGCCCAGACCTGTTCGCGCTCGGTCTGCAGGGCACGACGGAGACGTCGCCCGATGCACCGGTGAAGGCGGACACGGGGATGCTCGGCACGGTCATGTCGCCGATGCTCAGCCAGGCGCGTGAGCTCGGCGCGAGCGTCGATCGCGCGTATGTCCCCTACCCCGGCTCGTTCGGCGGAATCACGCCCGGCGGAACCGATTCCTACGCGGTCTCGGTCGCGAAGGGGAGGAGAACCTCACACAGGCTGCGACGACGGTGCTGGCGAAGTGCCCGAAGACCAAGCTCGCGGTGGTCGGCTTCTCTCAGGGCGCGCACGCAGCGAGCAACTTCCTCCGGTCGGTGGGGAAGGGGAGCGGCGCGGTTCCTGCCTCGGCAATTGCAGCGGGCGCTCTGTTCGGCGCGCCCACCCGCAGCGAAGGTGCGGGCCTGTTCCCCGGTACGTCGCAGCAGACGCCGACTCCGGTCCCCGGCACCCGTGGCGAGGAAATCGGGGCGCTGGCGCCCGTCTCGTTCGCCTCGCCCAAGGGTGCGGGCATCGGCCCGGCATCTGACGTCGCGAAGGACTACGGATCTCTGTCCGGGCGTGTCTCGTCGTGGTGCCAGACCGGCGATCTTGCGTGCGACGCTCCGCCGAATGCGCCGATCGCTCGTGCGGTCGTCAACGTGGCGGGACAGGCCGAGATCGGTGGGGATCCGTTCGTTGCGGTCACCACGATCGGGCGCGCGCTGGCGTCGACGACGTTCAAGACCGCCGTCGACGTCATCAACAAGGACATCCAGGCTCCGAAGAACGCACTCGAGAACATCTCGATCCAGCCGAAGAAGACGATTTCGCAGCGTCTGGCTGAGGCATCGGATCCTCGGGCGAAGCCGCCGACGGGGCAGGAAGTCACCTCGGCGCTGGTGAAGGTCGGTCTGATTGGCCTCAACGCCGCTGTGACGGTCGCGAGAAGGTTCTGACGCCGGAGACCATCGCGGCGGTTGCGACCGTGGGGCTGGCGAATCCGCCTGCGGCGATGGCGATTCTGGCTGCCAAGGCGGTCAGTGTTCTGCCTGAGCTGATTCCGCCGGCGACGACGCAGCGCCTCGTGAGCCGGACGTTCAAGATCGTCCAGAGCGAGCTCAAGGCCAACCGCGACACGTTCGACCTGGTGGCGCTGTCCTCGTACCGCAACACCGCGGTCGAGCACGGCTCCTACGGCTCCATCCCGGCCACCCCTACCGGACAGGCTCCGACGAAGTTCGTCGCCTCCTGGCTCGCTGCGGCGGCCGCGGATCTGGGGTTCGTCTCGAGACCTCCTCGACGTCCACCACAAAGGCCACCAGCGCGGCCCGGCCGACCACCGTGACGACGTCACCGAAGCCGACCACGACCACGAGCACGACCGCGACGACCAGTACCGCTCCCACCACAACGACGTCCACCACGGCTGCGACACGACGACCAGCCGTGACGAGTCGGAACCGGCGCTGATCGAACAAGGCGGCGTCGGCATCGCGAACTCCGACTCGAACTCCTGAAACCCCCGAAGAAAGAAGAGAAACGAATGGGTAAGCACCGCAAGGTCTCGCGGGCCGCGAAGGCGGGCCTGGTCCCGGCAACGGCGGCGGCGATCGTCGTCGCCGGGGCAGGCGTGGCGAACGCCGATCCGGTCGAGTTGCCGTCGCAGGGCGGAGTGACGACCCCGGCTCCCTCGACGCAGGGCGGTACGACGACGGCCCCGCAGCCGTCATACGTCCCGGAGGCTCCGAGCGAGCCGATCTACTGGGTCGAAGCCCCGGCGGTTCAGCCGACCTACGTCCCGAAGCCCGAACTACGACTACGAGACGAACCAGTACACCGGCTACTCGAACTACGTCGCGCCGATCGACTACTCCGCGCTGCACGCACCTGTCGCGGTCGAGGCCGCACCGATGTACATCGCGCCGCCGGAAATCATCATGCTCGGCGACATCCACATGAAGCGCCCCAACTGGGTCACGACCGAGGACATGGAGCGAACCAACAACACCAGCGAGCTCATCCGCTCGCAGGTCTCGACGTTCACCGCTCCATCGGCGTCACGCCGAGCGGGCGGACCGAGTCGCGGCCGGCCAGATCGCGGGAACCGTCGGCGGCGCACTGGCCGGTGCTGGAATCGGCGCGGTCCCAGGAGCGCTGATCGGCGGCACCATCGGCGGCAACATCGGCCTCGGGATCGGCGGCTATGTGTCGATCCCACTCGCCCCCGTCCCGGGGCTGCCCGCAGTGGTCGTCGTCCCGACCACAGTCGCCGGCACCGCTGCCGGTGCAGCGATCGGCGGCGCGATCACCGCCATCCCGGTGCGATCGCCGGAGGCGCAGCCGGTTTCGCCGCTGGTACGGCATTCGGTGCGGGCGACGACGAGGGCCAGCCGATCGAGGTCGACCTGCCCAGCATCGACGAGGCCGCGATCACCGAGCAGACCGACACCACGCTGACCCAGTGGGAAGAGTCGGGCCCGGTCGGCCAGGGCCGCCGCAACCGCCGTGCGGGACGTCGTCGAGGCGGCCCCCGGCATCGACCAGCAGGCCCGCGACTGGGCCACCGCCCCAGCCCGGCGGCCAGCAGGTCGTCGACGCGATCGACGGCGCTCTCGCGCAGTTCGGCCGCGGGTCGGCCGGTGTTGCTGCACAGCTGGTCTCGGGTGCCGTTGGCGCCGGCGTCACGCAAGCCTGATCGAACTCGTGAAGCCCCAGGTGGGGGCAGGGAAACCTGCCCCCACCCATTCACACGGAGGATAAATGTCGACGGACAATCGGGAGCAGCAGCTGTTCCCCGACGTGATCGAGCACTACGGGACCGACCAGACCCCAGCCGACGACGCCCCAGTCTCGGACGGACTGGACTTCCCCATCCCGGCGGAGACGTTCGCAGAGGCGGACGCCGCCGTCTTCGAGCATGACCTCGAGCCGCTCGACGTCGAGCAGGACTCGGTCGTGCAGACAGACCTTGAACCGATCGACGCGGAGTCGATCATCCAGACCGACCTCGAGCCGATCGACGCGCCCACGGCGGCCGCTGACGCCGAGACGGAGCAGTTCGCCGCAGTCGCGCCCCAGGCGTACAGCGAGTGGGCCCCCGAATCGGCGTCACCCCAGGCATACTCGGACGGCGCTTTCGTCGACGAGCACGAACTGCTACCCCTCGACCCCTACGCCGACGCGCCGGACTGGGTGCGCGCCCACATTCCCCGCGAGCCCCTCGTCGCCATCGAACGCACGCGTGGCGGCTTCAAGTCCGTCGTCGGCCGACTGCGTGTCCAGAGGCCCGCAGCGGCGACGGCGCTGCCCGCAGTCGACGTTCCGCCCTCCGATCCGACCGAACCTGTGGCCGTTGCCGGTGACGGCGACGGTGGGGGAGGGCGTTCGGGCGGCAAGACCTTCATGCTGGTCGGCGCAGGTGTGGCGGCGCTTTCGGTAGTCACCGCCGGCGCGGTCCTCGCCTTCACCGGCGACAGCGGTGAGACCCCGGTGCCGCCCCTGCCTGAGTCGACGTCGTCAGCGGAAGCGTCCGCGGAAACAACGGCCGCAGCCCCGGCCTGGTGCGAGACGGTCAACGAGCCGGACCGCATCGTCGGCAACGGCGCTGGTGGCCGCGACTCC
>NZ_CP027794.1:0-92135 GCF_003013675.1 Rhodococcus (subgen. Prescottella) equi | reverse complement strand
CCCAGAACGACCCGGCCGCGAAGGCGGCCGCCTGATCCGAGAGTGAGGCACCGTGCCGGATGATCTGACGTCCGGCGCGGTGTCCGCTGCGGACACGGCGGGCCTCGAACAGGGCGTCGCTGACGAGTTCTCCACCGGTGAGGCCGCGCTGCTCGGCATCGTTGCCGGCGCGGTGCTCGCAGGCATCACAGGCACGGCCGCCGACCGGCTGACCGGGCTGCGAACGTTCCGCCGCAAGGTGCGCCAGCAGGTGTCCCGGATCGTGAACCGCGGCTCGTCCGCCGCTCGCCGCGCACTCGACGCCGCCGCGAAGGTCGGCCGCCGCAAGGCGAAGGCGACGGTCACGCAGCGCACCGGCCGCCCCGCGTTCGATCCGACGCTGCCCGGTTCGGGCCTGCCGCCGTCGCTGTCGCTCGGAATGGGCATGTCCCTCGCGGACCTGCGCGCGACCGCGCCCCGTGGCCCGCGCGGCCCCCGCGGTGTCACGATCCGCACCCCGAACGCGCTGCTCCCCCAGCTGCGGGCGATGGAGCCGCAGATGATTCGCGCAGCGGAGGGCCTGTATCAGCAGGTGCTCGCGCAGGTGCTCGCTGACCCGATGCGTTCGGACGCGCAGCGTCTACGCCTCGCTCAGCAGCTGCTCGACCGGGCCGCCACGAAGGGCCTGACTGGCTACATCGACGGCCGCGAGCGGAAGTGGTCGATGGTCTCGTACGTCGAAATGGCGACGCGCACCGCGGCCGCACAGTCCGCGATCGACGCCCATACCGCCCTGATCGCCGCGAACGGCTTCGACCTCGTGCGCGTGTCGGTGCATCCGAACTGCTCGAACCTGTGCGCCCCGTTTCAGGGCCACCTGCTGTCGGTGACCGGCGCGACGACGTCGAACGGCCCCGAGCCGTGGCGCCGGCGCGTGGTCACCTCGCTCGCCGACGCCCGTGCGCGCGGCTTCAACCATCCGAACTGCAAGCACTTCGTACAGCTTTGGGTTCCGGGCGATCCGCTGCCGTCGGCCCCCGAGGTCGACCCCGCGCACTACAAGGCCGAGCAGCAGCTCCGCGGCCTCGAACGAAACCTGCGCGCCGCGCGTCGACGACAGGCTGTCGCCCTCGACGATGACGCCCGCCGCAAGGCCGCCGCCCGCGTGGCCGAGCTGCGGAAGCAGATCGTCGCGCACGTCGCCGCGCACGACACCGTCGTACGTAAGCCGCACCGCGAGCAGTACGGCACGGCGCTCTAAGCGCCCCAAGAGTTTCCACCCCTTTCAGGTCGGCCTGGCGCCGGTCGGGGGTGGTGTCCGCCCCGGCCTGGCGCCGCGGCATTCCCACATCAGTTCACACCCCGAAGGCCCTGGTGGCGTCGGGGTTCGCCCCATGCCGCCTGGCGCGGCCAGAGGAGCACACATTGTCCGACACTGTCGTCGACCCGACTGCCGCGCCCGATGCGAGCCTGTCCGGTTTCGTCACCCCGCCCGCCGCACCGGTAGCACCGGCCGAGCCTGCCGCCCCGGCAGCGCCCGCCGAGCCTGCTGCCCCGGCTGCCCCGGCAGCGCCTGCCGCCCCGGCCGCGCCCGCTGAGGCTGCCCCGTCGAGCGAGACCGACACCAAGAAGCCGGTCGACATGGAGGCCCTGGTCGCCTCGCTGCGCGACGAGAACGCCAAGAACCGGATCGCCGCCCGCGAGGCCCGAGAGATTGCCGAACAGGCGGCGTCGAAGGCTCGCGACGAACTCGCGCAGTCGATCGCGCAGGCCCTCGGCGTCGTGAAGCCCGAAGAGGCCGCACCGACGCCCGAGGAGCTGATCGCTCAGGCGCAGGCCACCGCGGCACAGTCCGCGGCCGCGCAGCAGGCGGCCGACGCGCAGGCGCAGGCCGCCCAGCGCGAGCTGGCCCTGTACCGGGCCGCAGCGAAGGCGGGCGCCGACTCCGACGAACTGCTCGACTCCCGAGCGTTCATGTCGGCCGTCGAGGGCCTGGACCCGACCGCGGCCGACTTCGGCACCCAGGTCGACGCCGCTGTCGCGGCAGCCGTGGAGGCGAACCCCCGCTTCCGCAAGACCCGCACCCCCGTCGCTGCACCCCGCAGCGGTGCGGACTTCTCCGCCGGCAACGGCGATCCCACAGCCAACGCCGGTGACACCTCGATCGACTCGCTCCGCGCGTCGTATCGGAAGTCCCGCGGCGGCAACTGATTTCACAACTCCATAGGAGAACTAAGTGGCAAACACGCTGCTCACCCCCGACCTGATCGCCCGCCAGGCCCTCGCGACCCTCTACGAGTCGATGGTCATGCTGCCGCTGGTCTACACCGACCTGTCGACCGAGTTCACCACGCAGAAGATCGGCGACACCGTCAACGTGCGGAAGCCCGCCGTCTTCGAGGCGAAGGACTTCGACCGCGCCCGCGGCATCGAACTGCAGGATGCCGTCGAGTCGTCGATCCCGGTCAAGCTCGACAAGATCGCGGACGTCTCGTTCGCGGTCACGACCGAGCAGCTGACGCAGGAAATCACGGACTTCAACACGCAGCTCCTGGCCCCGGCCATGATGGCGCTCGCGCAGAAGATCGACCGTGAGATTCTCGCGATGCGCAACGGCATCACGCAGCAGGCGGGCCTGTCGAACCAGCCCGGCGTCACGAACCCGGCGGACTTCGCCTGGAACAAGCCCGAGGTTCTGATCGAGGCCGGTCGCCAGCTCGACGTCAACAACGTGCCGAGCGACCAGCGCGTCGTCATCACCGGCCCGACGACCAAGGCCCACTGGCTGAACTCGCCGCTGCTCAAGACGGCGAACCAGTCGGGCACCACCGACGCCCTGCGCCGGGCCTCGCTCGGTAACGGCCTGTTCGGCTTCGACGCGTACCAGACGCAGAACGTCGGCCAGCCGAAGGTCTCCCCGGCTGTCGGCGACCCGACGACCGAGGTCGGCCTCGCCTTCCACAAGTCGGCGCTGGCGTTCACCTCGGCCCCGCTCGAGGTCGCGCCCGGCTCGTTCGCTGCTGTCGAGACGTACCGCGGTGTGTCGATCCGCGTCGCGTACCAGTACAGCATCGACAAGAAGCAGACGGTCGTCTCGCTGGACACGCTGTACGGCACGAAGGTGCTCGACCCGAAGCGTGCCGTCCTGATCAAGGGCGACAACCACGCCTGATGCCCGTCTTCCGTGAGGTATTCACCGGCCAGATCGTCGAGGACGCGGACCCGCTCCGCTTCGACGGTCTGGCCCGGTGGGAACGCATTGCGGAGGAGCTTCGCGCTCCCGCCGAGCGCGTCGAGGTAGCTGCAGCGGCAGCGGAGTCGGCCCAGGCTGACCTCGCTGCCGCCCAGGCGGCCGCCACGGACGCACTCGATTCCATGAACGACGCGCTCGCTGCCGCGGCCGTCGAGGTCGACGCACCTGCCCGCACCGCGCCCCGCGCCGAGTGGGTCAAGTACGCGAAGGCCCACGGCAAGACCGACGCAGAACTCAAGGGCCACAAGGCCGCAACCATCGCCGCCTGGTTCCTCGGCGACGCGTAGTCAGGAGGCCCCGTGCTCGCCTATGCCGAACCCGGCGACCTGGTGCCGCTGTGGCTCGACGACGAGCCGAAGGGCGCGCACCGACTGATCCGGGCCGCGTCCGCGCTCGTGCGTGAGGCCACGCTGCTCGCCCGGTACGACGCCGACCCGGCGACCGAACTGCCCACCGCGCCGAAGGTTGCCGCGGCGTTCCGCGACGCGACGTGCTCGCAGGTCGCGATGTGGGCGAACGCGAAGATCGACCCCGACGCCGGCGCGGCCGGGCAGGAGCCGATCGTCGCATCGCAGACGGTGCCAGGCGGTTCCGTCACGTACGCGACCGGGCAGTCGCAGCAGCAGATCGCGGCCGCGGCCACGAAGCTGCACCCCGGCGCGTGGACGATCCTGCGGAACGCCGGGCTGCTGTCGGCCCGGCCCGAGCTGCTGTGAACGCGCCGATGGAGTTCCCCGCCGGTTCGATGCTGACCGTGGTGCGCGGGGGCAAGCGCGACGCGTTCGGCGACGGCGACGCCGATTCCGAGCACAAGATCGGCCCGTGCGCGCAGGCCCGCGCATCGGGGAAGAAGGACGAGGTCGGCGACAAGCGCAGCGTGACCACGATCAGCGTGCAGGCCCCGACCGGGTCAGACATCCGAGACGGCGACCGCGTGCGGCTGCCCGACGGCCGCACGGTCGCGCTCGCATCCGAGGTCGACACCCCGCGCAATCCGTGGACGGGCTGGTCGCCGTTCACGACGTTCACGCTCAAGGAGGTGAAGTAGTGCGCTACTCGCCCGGCTCGAACAACCTGCACGAGGTGCCGCTCCGGTCGGAGCCGCTCGCGCGGCTGACTCACCGCAAGGCGCAGGCGGGCGCCGACTTCTGGACGGCGAACTCGCGCATCCGTACCGGCTACAACGCCTCGCACGTGCGAGTTCTCGACGGCCGCAACGCTGCCGGTACCGCGCGTGTGTCGACGGTGTACGCGGACGGCTACTACGCGAAGTGGCGAGAGATTGGCACCCGGTACAACGCGCCTGAGCGTGTGCTGCGGCAGTCGATCGCAGCGATTCGGGCGGCGTCGTGACCGAGTACCCGGTTCGGGGCAGGTTCCCCGACTTCGAACAGGTGCTGGTCGATCTGCTGACGCCGCTCGCGTACACGTGCGGCACGCTCCCCGACGGCGACCTCGAGGAGCACCTTCCGCTGATCTGGGCGCGGCGTGTCGGCGGGAAGTCCGACGGCATCACCGATCACGCGTTCGTGCAGCTGTCGGTGTTCTCGCACAAGCGGGCCGCGTCGCAGCGTCTCGCCGACGACGCCCGCGAGCTGCTCGAGGCTGCCGGTGGTACCCGTGTGAACGGCGTGCTGATCGACTGGACCGATGAAATGTCGGGCCTGCTCGAACGCGCCGACATCGACCCCCTGAACCGCGTGATCGACGTCGGCTATGTCGTCGCCGCCCGACGACAGCGGTAGTCACCTTTCCCTTTCTGCGGCATCGCCTTTCGGCGGTGCCGTTTCTCGTTCATCTATCCAGTTTGGAGATGCCGCATGGCTGGCGAACTGACCCCCACGACCTTCACCTCCATCAAGGCCGCGAAGGACCACCTTCTGATCAAGGCGCTCGACGTCGCGATCTTCCTGGCCCCGCACTACACCCCGCACCCGTCCGCCTTCACCGACACGGGCGCGAAGCTGCTCAAGCTGCCCGCGCTGTACGCGCCGGTCGGCCTGATCGCCGCCAAGGACGGCGTGTCGTTCGCTCGCAACGTCGAGACGACGCCGACCGAGTCCTACGGCGAGCTGCAGGCAACGCGCCTGGACGTCACCGCGGACACGACGACGATGTCGTTCACGCCGCAGCAGACGACCAAGCTCAACCTCGAGCTGGCGAACAACGTCGACCTTGCCGCGGTCAAGGCGGGCAAGGACAACGGCGAGGTGTTCTTCGCTCAGTCGACGACCCCGCGCATCCGGTACTACTCGGCTATCGCGATCGGCCGCGACGGCGACGAGACGAAGCCGATCTACATCTTCAAGGTCATGCCGAAGGTCGCCGTGTCGAAGTACGACGGCGAGTCCTGGAACAAGGACACGCTGGTCGGCAGCCAGAAGCTGACGCTGACGGCGTTCAACGACGCGACCGCGGGCTTCGCTGTCGGCCACGGCTTCGGCGGCGAGGGCTGGCTCGACATCCTCGAGGACGTCGGCTTCCAGAAGGCCCTCGTCTGATCCGGTCCTGAGCGCGGGGGCGGGCACACGCTCGCCCCCGCCCGACCGGCCCCACCCCCCACTTGGAGCGATACCCCCATGTCTGACTTCACCCCCGTCACCCTCGTCAAGGGCGATCACGAGTACGTCGCGCACACGCCCGCCGAGCTGGTCAATGCGCAGTTCGGCCTCGGCTATGCCGTCGCGGCCCCCCAGCCGTCCGTGGAGGACGCAGCAGGCGAGGCCGCAGAGAAGGCCCCCGCCCCGACCCCGAAGCGGTCCACGGGCCGCGCAGCCACCGAAGGAGCATCCGCATGAGCAACGGCGTAACTCTCGGCCCGACGATCGTCGCCACCGCCCCGAAGGCGAACCCGAAGCCCTCGGGCAACTTCCCGTCCGGCGGCAGCGCGCAGATGAAGCCCGCGACGTCGAAGCCGGTCACCTTCCGCCCGCAGTAACCGGGCACCACCCCACACACACCACACCAGCAACGAACCCCCCAGGAGAACAACACCCATGAGCACCAAGGAGACCAAGGGCATGTCGGACGTCGGCCGCCTTCACGAGATTCGCGCCGAGCTGGAAGCGAAGCGGCGCGGCCCGTACGTGCTGACCGCGGACATCGTGATCCCGGAAATGACGCGCGGCCAGGCCAAGAAGATGCGTCTGGCGAAGAACGAGGACGAGCAGCTGGACATCATGCTCGGCGATCAGCGCGAGGCGATCGAAGCTCTGTACGACGAGCGCCCGCTGACCGAATGGGTGGCGTTCCAGCGTGACCTGCAGGAGCACTACTACGGCGCCGGCGTCACGGGCCTGCCGGGGGGGTCGCAGGGCTCCTGAGTTTCTGGGATGAGTTCGGTGACGCGCTCGAGTACGACCTGATCGAGCGCGGCATCGACATTCATCACTGTTTCGGCCCGGCCGACATGCGCACGCTCGACTGGCGGCGCGTGTGGCGCTGGAAGGACAAGCTGCCTCGCGGTTCGCACTACAAGACCGCGGTGCTGATGAACCGGCGCCTGGCCGAGCAGATGCTCGAACTCCCCGAATCCACGGAGCCTCCCACCCCGCTCGAGTACACCCTCGACACCTACCTGCTGATGACGATTGTCGACTGCCTGCAGGGCGTGCAGGCCGCGGTGATCGCCGGTGCTGGCGCCGACCCTCCCGAGGTCAAGCCGATGGAACGGCCCGTCACCGCAGCCGACCTGGTCAAGGACGAACGCTGGCGCGGGCGAATGAACGACCTCGTCAACCTGTTCGCCGACGACGTGTACCGCGACACTTTCGCGGCTTGAAAGCTATTGCATAACAACTGAATACAGGGGGCCTTGTGGCCGACTACTCGTCGTTTGACGCCGGTACTGCGTACCTCACTGTGGAGCCTGAGCTGGCGAAGGACTTTCGCGCACAGCTCGAGGCGAAGCTCGCCGCCGAGCACGCGACGTTCACGGTCTCCCCCGACATCGACATGGACGGGTTCGCGCAGGACGTGCGCGATCGGCTCAAGGCCGGGAACTTCCACGTCGACATCAAGGTCAATCCCGACTTCGACGAGTTCCAGCAGCGCACCAACGCGATCGCAGCCTCGAAGGACCTGAACGTCGACATCCGGGTCAACCCGGACTTCACCGAGTTTCAGCAGCGCGTCAATGCGATCGCGGCGACGAAGGACCTGAACGCCGACATCCGCATCAACCCGGATTTCGACGAGTTCACGCAGCGCGTCAACTCGATGGCGCAGGCGCGAGACCTCAAGGCCGACATCCAGATCAATCCGGATTTCGGACCGGACTTCCAGGCCCGGCTGACTGCGATCGCGACCGCGAGGGACTACCACATCCCGGTCCGCGTCGAGCTGACCGACATTGCCGGCGCCGAGCAGCAGCTCAATCACCTAGCCCGCGACCGCACGTCGACTATCGACGTCGACGTCAAGGGCACCGGCCAGGCCCAGCAGAAGCTCGGCGGCATCAATGGCGTCAAGTTCACCAGCGTGCTCGCCGGTGTCGCGGCGCTGTCGGCCGCGGTCGTCGGCCTCGCCGGTGCGGCAGGCGGTGCCGCTGCGGGCCTCGCAGGCATCGGCGCCGTCGGATTCATCGGCGCGCAGGGCATGGGCGACGTGTTCACCGCGCAGAAGGCTGTCACGGCCGACGGCGGCGAGCAGGCCGCGCAGGCAGCCGAGCAGCAGCGCGCCGCGACCGAAGCCCTGGCTGACGCGAAGTACAACCTCGCGAAGGCTGAGGACGGCGTCGGTGACGCGCAGCGACAGGCCCAGTCGGCGCAGCAGGCCCTGAACGACGCCTACCGCGACGCGGGCCGCGAGCTGCGCGACATGAACGCTCAGCTGAACGACGCCGAGCTGTCGCAGGAAGGCGCCGCTATCGCGGTCGCTCGCGCCCGCCAGCGTCTCGCGCAGGTGAAGGCCGACCCGAAGGCGTCGGCGATCGACCGGCAGGAAGCCGACCTCGCGCTGCGCCAGGCCCAGTCGCGCTACGAGCAGTCGAAGACGAAGACGGCCGACCTGCGCACCGACACCGCCGTCGCGAACACGAAGGGCGTCGAGGGTTCGGACAAGGTTCAGCAGGCCAAGCAGGGCGTCGCGGACGCCAACGCGGGCGTGGTGGACGCCGAGCACCAGGTCGCGCAGGCGACGTCGGCTGTCGCTGCCGCGGAGTTCCAGCTCGCGCAGGCGGGCGCCACCGCCGGCGGCTCGCAGGACGAACTCGCGAAGGCGCTCGAGAAGCTGTCCCCCGCGGCGCGTGACTTCTTCGAGCAGATGGTCGCGCTCGGCCCCGCATGGACCGACCTGCGCCTCGCGGTGCAGGAGAACATGTTTGCGGGCCTGGGCGATTCGGTCACCACGCTCGCGAACAACCAGCTCCCCGGCCTCAAGGACGGTCTGTCGCAGGTTGCGACCGGTATCAACACCGGCCTCAAGCAGACGCTGTCCGACCTCGACGGCACCCTGACGGGTCTCGTCGAGAACGGCACCATGCAGCAGTTCGTCGACGGCATGTCGGAGGCCATGACCGGGCTGTCGCCGCTGGTGAACGGTCTCGTCGAGGGCCTTACGTCGATGGGCGCCGAAGTGATGCCCTCGCTCGGCAACCTCGCCGGGTCCATCGGTGGCCTGTTCGCTCAGATCGGCCCGTCCCTCGGGCAGGTCGGCGCGGTGTTCGCCGACAGCCTCGCGACGATGATGCCGTACCTCGGCACCTTCATCACGGCGCTCTCGGACAACCTCGCCCCGGTCCTGCCGGTGGTTGCCGGCCTGTTCGGCGCGCTGGTGCAGGCGCTCACGCCGATCCTGCCGTCGCTGTCGACGGTCGCACAGGTCGTCGGTACCGCCCTGATCCAGGCGCTGCAGGCCCTGCAGCCCGCGATGGGTCCGCTGTCTGAGGCGTTCGCGTCGATCGTCTCGGCGCTGGCCCCGATCCTGCCGCTGATCGCAGAGCTGATCGCGACGTTCGTCGAGGCTCTCGCGCCCGCGATTACCGTTATCGCCCAGGCGCTTTCGCCGGTGATCGCGTCCATGACGGAGGCGTTCAAGCCGGTCCTCGAGCAGCTCAAGCCGATCCTGGCCGACGTTGCGATGCAGGTCGGCACGGCACTCGCTGGCGCGATGCAGCAGCTCGCCCCGCTGCTGCCGGTCCTGTTCGATTCGTTCAGCCGTATCGTCCTGGCGATTGCGCCGCTGCTGCCGCAGCTCCTGGAAATCTCTATGGCGCTGCTGCCGCCGCTGATCAACCTGTTCATGGCGATCATCGAGACGGTGCTGCCGCCGCTGACGACGGCGATCGAGTTCCTGGCGAAGTACGTCATGCCGCCGCTGATCGACGTCATTCGCGAATGGGCGAACACGGTCGGCGAGAAGTTCGATGCTGCAGCCGAGTTCATCCGTGGAGCGAAGGAGCGGATCGGCGGCTTCATCGACGGCATGAAGGGCTTCTTCACCGGCCTGGCCGACGGCGTGAAGGACGTTTGGAAGAACATCGTCAACACGATCGCGACCGCTGTCGGCGCGATCGGCAAGATGATGCAGAAGGTCCAGTGGGTGCCGGCTGCGGGCACGATCCGCAACCTGGGTGACAACCTCGTGGCCTGGGCTGACGCCAACAAGAAGGCGTCCGGCGGCCCGATCGTCGGCCCCGGTGGCCCGACCGATGACGTGATCCCGGCGTGGCTGTCGAACGGCGAGTACGTGATCAACGCGGCTGCGGTCGCGAAGCACGGCCCGCTGATCGACGCGATCAACAACGACACCCTCCCGAAGTTCGCGACGGGTGGCCCGGTCAATGCGCTCGAGTTCGCGCACGAACACTCGAACTTCCCGTACGTGTGGGGCGGTACGAGTGTCGACGGCGCCGACTGCTCGGGCTGGGTGGGCCTGGTGCAACAGGTCGCGATGGGTGTCGCGAACCCGACTGCCCGCCTCGGCACGACGTACAACGTCCTCGACGGTTCGTGGCCCGGCTTCGTGCCCGGCACGACCGGCGAAGAGGCGATCATCATCGGCGCCAACGAGGGCCACATGGTCGCGTCCGTCATGGGCGTGAACATCGAGTCCCGCGGCGGTGTCGGTGCACTGATCGGCCCGGCCGCTGATTCGCCGTTTGCGCCGCAGTTCACGACGCGCGGTCACATCGACCCGGCCGTCTTCGTTCCGGCGTACAGCGCGGACGACGGCGGCGGCGGCGAGGTGGCGAGCTTCGACTCCCCCGACTGGGGCGACTCGCCGTCGGGGCTGAACTCGAAGACGGACGCGCTCGCCAATCAGGCGATCGCCCCGGCTGCCGCGCAGGAGTCGGACCCGACGTCGTGGTCGGCCCTCGCGGGCAAGGCTGCGGGTACCGCTGCAGGCGACGCCGTGAAGGAGCACCTGGGCACGGCTGACGTGCCGACGCTGCCGACCGGCTTCGACCAGCAGTTCCGCGATCTGCTGCCGAACGGTGTCCCGGAACTCGGCCTCGATTACGTCAACCCGACTGCGTTCGCGCAGGGCGGCCTGGTCGACGACCCGGCTGCCGCGGGCGGTTCGGGCCTCGACGCCACGACCGACGCGCTCGCCAATCAGGCGGTCGCGCCGGCGGGCGACAACGACGACCCGAAGTCGTGGTCCGACGTCGCGAAGCTTGCGGCGACGGACGCGGCGACCGGGTACGTCTCGGACGCGCTCGGCGTGTTCGGTATGCCCGACGAGCTGCCCCCGCTGATGAAGGCGGGGCAGATGCTCGCCGCCGGCAAGCGCGAGCGTGAGGCGCAGGCTGTAGCCGCTGCAGAGCAGGCGCAGGCCGATGCGCTCGCACGGCAGCAGGCGGCGGACGCGGCCCTGAACCAGTCGGTTCCGTCCACGACCAACTTCGACGCCGGTGTTTCTTCGTTCCAGGAGAACCCGTTCGTGCACCAGTACGTGCCGGGCGACGGCGCCGAGCAGTGGCGTGGCGTGATCGAGGCGGTGCTCGACTTCGGCGGCTGGTCCCGCGCGGACACCGACCGCACGGTCGATCAGGTGGACATCGAGTCCGGGGGTGACCCGGAGGCGGTGAACAACTGGGACATCAACGCGGTCAACGGTGATCCGTCGAAGGGCCTGCTGCAGGTGATCGGCGGCACGTACAACGCGTACAAGTCGCCGAACCTGCTCGACTCGCAGACCGATCCGGCGAACAACCTGTTCGCGGGCATCAACTACGCGATCGACCGGTACGGCTCGCTGGCGAACATCTGGCCGACCCGCGCGGGCTACGCGACGGGCGGCTCGGTGTGGGGTCCGGGCACGACGACGTCGGACTCCATTCCGGCGTGGCTGTCGGACCGCGAGTTCGTCGTGAACGCGAAGTCGGCCGACGCCAACCGTCCGCTCCTCGAGGCGATGAACCGCGACGCCAACGTGCTCGACAGCCTGTTCACCCCGCAGGCGGCGCTCCGTGCGCCGATGTCGGGCGCTGGGGGCAGCTCGTCGACGCGGGTCGACAACTCGATGCAGGTGCACATCTCGACGCCGGACCTCGACGACGCATTCCAGCGGGCGAAGTCCTGGGAGACCGCTCGCGGTCTCGCCTACACCGGCCGCTGGCGGTAATCCGAACGGAGACAACTGAATATGGCAGAAGCCGCCCTCATCGAACTCGATGGTGTGGACGGTTCGCACTGGACGCTCTCTGGCCCCGGTATGGGGTCAGGGGGCGTCGAGTTCGCGACCGCACCGGCGGGTATCTACGACGCGCCCGTGCAGGTGTCGTGGAGTTCGTCGGCGTTCGAGTACGGCGCCCGTCCGGGCGTCGCGAACTGGCTCAAGCGCGATGTCACGTTCGCGGTGAACATCTTCGAGACGCAGCAGTTCTCCTGGCAGGACGTCGATTCGGCGTGGCGCAAGGCGTGGTCGTACGAAGAGGACTCCACCCTCTCGATCACGACGTCGTACGGCACGCGCCGGCTCAAGCTGCGGCTGACGCAGCAGCCCGAGTTCAAGCCGGACGTGGACCCGCACCTGCGGCGTTCGGGCAAGGTCACGATGATCTGCACGGCCGGCGTGCCGTGGTGGGTCGAGGACGACGTCGTCGACACATGGAAGTCGCCGGTGTCGACGGCCGACGGCACCCTGCAGATCGGCTCGGTGGTCGTCAGCAACCCGACGGACCGCCCGATGTGGCTGCAGTGGGTCGCGACGGCGCCGGGCCGCTGGACGCTGCCCGATCACTCGTGGAACCCGGACGATCCCGAGGATGAGCGGTACGGGGCGATCAAGCTGCCGACTCTCATTGTCGGGCAGGACGTCACGGTCGACACCGACCCGATGGAAGAGATGATCGTCGCCGCCGACGACTCGCTCGTGTGGGCGCGGATGGACGGGCAGTTCTTCCAGTACGCGGTGCCGCCGTACACGCCGCCGACGCGCATCCCGGTCGCTGTGACCGGTGCGCCGGCGGGCGCCGCGGTGATGGTTCGTTCGCGGCGCAACTGGTCGCGGCCGTGGGGTCTGGAATGACGGCGATCCCGGACGTCGCACCGACGTCGGTAGCGGACCTCGAACGCATCTACCAGGACGCGATCCGCAAGCGCCGGGAGCGGCGCGAGAAGCGGCTCGAACGTCCGCTGGTGCGGCTGTGGGACGGCGACTGGAACCTGCGTGGCCGCTGCGGCGCCGAGCTGTCGGGCGACTTCAAGCGCGTGATGAACGAGTCGTCCACCGGAACGCTCGAACTGCCGGCGGACTACTACCTCGCGAAGTGGGTGATGAACCCGCAGAAGCGATCCACCGAGAACGTGCACGTCACCGTCGACAAGGACGGTAGCCGGTGGGACGGCCGGATGCGGTCGGCGACGATCAAGAAGTCGGCGACCGGGCAGCTGACGGTCGTCGTCACGTTCATGCACTCGTACGAGGAACTCAAGTATTTCCAGGCGTGGTGCAACCCGTTCCTTCCGGCCGCGCTGCAGGTGCCGCGGGTGTTCACGCTGGCCGGGCCTGCTGCCTGGATTCTCAAGCTGAGCCTCCACCTGCAGATTCTTCGCCGCGAAACGCTGCTCGGCTGGCACCTGCCGGACGATCCGCTCAACCTCGCGTCGTGGGCCGGTCTGTCGCAGGCGAACTGGTCGGTGGTCGTCAAGCCGGGTTCGTTCTGGGAGGACGGCTCGCAGTGGGGCCTGATCTCGTCCCGGTTCAAGAACTGGCACGACATGGCGGCCGACACCCTCGACGACGCGCAGCTGATGGTCGAAACGCGCCGGTACCTGCGCGGCGATCCGCCGCCGTGGAAGGGTGCGAACCTGCGGCACGGCGCGCTCGTCGTCGACGTCGTCGATAAGTCCGGGTACTACACCGGCACGTCGACCGGCGGCAACATCGCAACGGGCCTGGTCCGTTCGGTGGGCCGGTTCTTCGGCGACTTCTACGAGTCGACGCAGGACATCATCGACCCGACCGCGGACCCGAAGTATTTCGAGAAGGGCTGGCTCGGTACGACGCCGACGCAGCCGTGGGTGGTGTTCCGCGAGGGCGTGTGCACCGGCATCCGCACGTCGGAGTTCACGATCAACCCCGCGACCGCGGTGCAGATCAACACCGGTGGGCACTCGGCTCCGGGCGTGAATCAGGCGATCAAGGCGTCGGTCATCATGGCGGGCAACCTGATTGGCACGATCTTCACCCAGTCGGGTCTCGGCTCGGTCGCGGACGCGGTGCTCGAGCCGCTCTACACCGACACCGTCGCCGCCTGGATGAGCTACATGTCCGACTCGCGGAAGGCGCGGCTCGGCTGGTCGCACTACTTCGAGTATTTCCAGTCCGGCGGTGACCGGGCCTACACGCTGTCGTCGCTCGTCGCGCTGCGCGCGGGCCTGTGGGCGACACGAAGTTACTTCACGCACAAGCTCGAAGTGTCCGACGGCGCACCGTATCTCGTCGGAGAGAACGGCCAGGGCCATTTCTTCCTCGGCGACAGGGTCGGCTCGACCGTCGCCGGGATGGACGACGGCGCGATCTACGTCGACCAGGTTACGCAGCTCGACCTGTCGTGGAAGCGCGGCGTCCCGGCGACGTGGTCGATCACGATCGGCTCGACCCGAGACATGGAGGACGGCGCCGTCCGCGCGCTGTCGTACGTCCAGAAGCTCATGTCCACCGCGCACGACATGGGCGTCCTCTGATCCACACCCGTTCCCCTCTAGGAGTTTCCAGTGACGGTCCCCCTGCAGCACGAATGCGACGGCAGCGATCCGCGCAAGGCGTTCGTGTGGGCGCTGCGCGACCTGCCGGGGCCGAAGGGCCGCAGCGCGTCGCTGCCCTTCCCGACGCCGATGCTCGAACTCTGGTCCGAGCACCTGTGGAATCTCGGGTTCCGGCACCACCACGACGAGCAGACGCTGCAGTACCAGCCGGGCCTCGAGGGGGGTCAGCACTGGCTGAATCCCGGCGACTGGGTGCCGACGGAGTCTGAGGTGATCACGCCGCCGGAACAGCCGATCGTCACTCAGATGTCGCCGGTGGTCCGGGCCGAGCTGGCCCGGCAGCTCGTCGAGTCGGGGGAGCTGGTGAACGTTGCGCCCGCTCCCCCGTCCGACGCGCCGCCCGAGCCGCCGCCGTCGGTGGTGGCGAAGCGTGTGGTCCTGCGACTCCCGGAGGAGGCAGCGTGAGCGGCAATTCCAGCACTATCGGCGGCGTCAATGGTGAAGACACCTGGGCGCCACCAGGAACGAGTGGCGGCGCCGGCGGTATCGCGGGGCTGCAGCAGCTCACCGAGACGGCGTGGAAGAACCGGCAGAAGCAGCAGGTGATCGGGCAGCTCGGCGGCACGCAGGTCAACATCGGCGCGTTCCTGTCGGCGATGTTCAACAACTTCCTCGCGGACCTGTGCGATGCGATCACCGGCGCCACGAACGGGTTCATCGGCCTGCAGAGTTGGTCGAAGGCGCTGCGCGAGCGGGCCGACGCGGCGATGCAGCAGGCGATCGGCGCCGACGGCAAGGCGCAGACCGCACAGAACACCGCGAAGGAAGCGGTGACGACGGCGGCGACGGCCCGCGCGAACTTCGTGACGCTGCAGAGCGAGACGCGCCTGGTCGCGGCGGTGCCGTACTGGATGTCCCCGAACCCGTACGAGGACGTGTCGTTCCCGCGCGCGAACCTCATCCCCACGACGGCAACGACCGGCAAGACCGACTCTGGCACGGGCGGCGACTTCCACGACCACAAGGTCACGATGGACATCGCTCAGCCGGAGTACACCCCGCCGTCCGGGCGGCTGCTGCTCGTCCCGGTCACAGCCCTGCAGGACCGCCCCTACTCCACGCTCGGGTTCGTGTCCCGCGCCGCGGGCATGAACGCCTTCTACGCGGGCTTCTACCGGCTGATCGACGGGCAGCTCAGGCGGGTGCAGATGTTCCCGAAGACCGACCAGCGCGGCAACCTGCGCACCGGGTCGCAGATGTTCGACCAGCGCCTCGTCGCACAGAACCCCGACCCTGAGGGCGGCAACGCAGACACGCTCGTCAACACCGGCGAGAACTGCTACGTCGCACTGCTGCAGGTCGGCGGCACGATGGCCGCACTCGGTGCAACGAAGGCCCCGGCGATCACTCCCCCGCCCGGCACGTTCCCGCCGGCGGCGACCGTCTACATCGACGGCCAGACGGGCCTGCCCGAAACGATCGACCCGAACGCGGTGAAGGGTGACCTCGGCTGGCAGGTGTGGGCGTGCCTCGGTCAGCCGTCGGTGCAGTACGACCCGAGCGCCCTGTTCGTCTACGACGAGAACTTCAACCGCAGTACCGGTTCCGGGTTCGGTCCGGGCTGGCTCACGCGCGGCGCCGACCAGGGCACGAACGGTTTCGCGGCAGTGGTTCGCGGCAACTCGGACGGCTACCGCGGCGCGATCTACACGAAGCCGCTGAACACCGACCAGCAGAAGGTCACCGTCGTACCCGGCTCCGACCCAACGAACGTTGGCACGTCGGTGCTCCTGCGGGCGCGCTCGGACTTCTCGAGCTTCGCCTACGCGAACTGGTGGGACGGCGGTGTCGAGATCGGCAGCGCGCGGGGCCTCGGCGACCGCACGTCGCGGAAGTCCTCAGGCTGGGTTATCCGCAAGGGCGACGTGGTCGAGTTCATCGCGGCCGGTGAACGGTACTCGGTCCTGGTCAACAGCCAGGAGGTGTGCTTCTGGGTCGACACCGGGAACGCCGCGGTTCCGATCGGCACCGCGGCCCGCTACGCCGGGTTCAGCCTGCGCCGGTCGTTCTTCGTGAACTCGGCGTCGATCGACAACTGGACCGGCCAGGACATTGAACTCTCAAGCTAGACAACTGAATAGGAGGCCGCATGGCCGACACACTGTGGGCTGACGTCTCGGAGTGGCAGCGACCGGTGGACGACTCGTACCCGTACGACGTCCTCTGCATCCGCGCCTCGGACGGCACCTACCGCGACAAGAACTGGCGGAAGAACTACGACTGGGCCTGCCGCGCTCTCGATTCCGGCCGACTCAAGGCGCTGATCGTGTACTTCGTGTGGCGGCCGAACTGGCAGGCCACCGTCGACACCGTCAAGGACATGCTCGGCGCCCCGCGCGCCGGTGTCTCCGTGATGCTCGATATCGAGACGTGGGGCGGGCAGATCAGCGGCGACCAGTCCGACGGCATCAATCGCGCCTACTGGGCGTTCGCCGACTGGTTCGGCGACAAGCGCCGCGTCTGCGCGTACCTGAACCCGAACGACGCGCACATCTGGCGCACCCGCCCGGAGGGCCTGCGGTACGTCGTGCCGTCGTACGGCGCGCTCCCCCGCTTCGGTCCGGGCCTCGACGACGTGCGGACCGGCATGTTCGCGCACCAGTACACCGACGGTCAGGGCTTCGGCGGCGGCCTGCCCGAGGGCGCGGCCCCGTTCGGTAACTGCGACATGAACGCCGCAAACGGCCTGGATTCCAACCAGGTTCGCGAACTGCTCGGGCTGAACCCGGCACCTATCCCCGCTCCCCAGGAGGACGACGACATGGCTTTCACCGAGGCTGACCGTGCAATGCTCGTGGACGTTTTCACGCAGCTGCGCGGCCCGGATGCGAAGGGCTGGGCGCAGCTCGGCAAGAACGAGAAGGGCGAAGACCTGTCGCTCGTCGACGCCGTCGCAGAGCTGCGCAAGACGTGCGGCCAGTGCTGCGCCGGCAAGTGCGGGGGCGCGAAGTGACCCCCGACCTCGGCCGCCGGTTCGACTACCACCGGCCCGGCCCCGAGCAGGTGCAGGCACACGAGGCGATCCGCGAGGCGTTCCGGCTCGTCGCCGACTACGTCGACGCCCGCGTGCCCGACGGCCGCGAGAAGGCAACGGCCATGACGAAGATCGAAGAGGCCATGTTCTGGTCGAACGCGGGTATTGCTCGGGCGGTCGCATGACGCAGCAGGGGGCAGCCCCGAGCACTGAGACCCGCACCGGCCCCCGTGCGTTCGTCCGCCGTAACGCGAAGACGGTGACGACGGCCGTGCATGGCCTGGTCGCTGTGTCCACGGTTGCGGCAACGATTCTCACGCTCGTGCCCGACAACGCCCGCCCGACTGCCGGTGTGATCGCCGGCGTGCTCGCGTTCCTCGAGGTCGTGCGCACCTGGAACGTGTGGGCGGTGAAGAACCAGGCCGCGCTCGACCTCGCTGCGGCGAAGGGCGACGAGCTGGTGAACGACGCGTTCGACGCATGGGACCGGGTGTTCCGCGGTGAAGACCCGGACCCGCCCGCACCCGAACCCGAGTACGTCGGCAAGCACCGCGCGGAGGAGACCTGATGTCCTCCGCGACGACGATCGGCGCGGCCGCGATCACCTTCGTTTCGGGAGGTGGCGCGGCCGCGCTGCTGCGGTGGTGGACCGACCGCCGCGCCGCCCCGGCAGCTTCTGCGCGCGAAGACGTGAAGGCCGCGAAGACCGTCAATGAAATGGCGCTCGACACGCTGACGCAGTGCCGCAAGGAACTCACCGAGGTTCAGACGCGGCAGGTCGCGATGCAGACGCAGCTCGACGAAACCTGCGCCGAACTCAAGGAAACCCGAACCGAACTCGCCGAGACGCGAGCTGAGCACTCGCGTATCGCTGGCCTGTTCGAGCAGGCGATCCGCGCGCTCCGCGACCTCGTCGACACTGCAATCGCCCGCGGCGTACCGACACCGGAAATGTCGCCTGAGCTGCGGGCGGAGATTGGACGGCCTCTGTGAGCCTCGGCTTTCAGCCCCGCACCGAACCCCTGACCCTCACTTCGGGCGCCGACTTCGTGCAGATGATCGAGCCGAGCGGGCACGCGGTGTTCCCGAACAACACGAGCATCTGGATTGACCTGCTCGGCCCGCGCGGCGAGCAGCTCGCGAAGTGGGATGCCGACGTGCAGCCGCGGTCGGCGACCTGGGTCGTGCAGTCCGGTCTCGCCGATCTGATCCCCGCCGGCGCCCACTACCGGTGCATGGTCTCGTACGCGACGACCCCGTCGACGGAGTACGCCCTGTTCGTCGGCCGTGTCGTGCGGGTCGGCCCCGTCGCTGTGCCTGCGCCGTAGTTCGGCGCGAATCCCATTCCCCCACAACTTCATAGGAGACTCACATGGCGATCGCTGTGGCGACGACTCGGCAGGCACTCGCCGACGCGTACAAGGCGCTCGGCGCGCACATCAGCGTGCACACTGCCGACCCCGGCACGACCGGCGCGAACGAGGCCGCGGGCGGTTCGCCCGGCTACGCGCGGAAGCCGACGACCTGGACGTCGGGCACCGGTGGCGTGCTGAACGGTTCGCAGGTCGTGATCGACCTCCCGGCGGGTACGTACGCGTGGGCGGGCCTGTGGTCGGCGGCGTCGGGCGGCACGTTCCTCGACAAGGTCGCGATCAGCTCGACGACGCTCGGCGGCCAGGGCCAGCTGCTCATCACCCCCACCTACGTCCAGACGTAATCCCCACGGCCCCGAGGAGTTCCGTTGCTGCCGTCGCCGATTCGCACCATCGACGCACCGATGCCCGACATGCCGGTGCGCCGGGTCGACATCCCCGACGTGCCGGTATGGCTGGCCGACCTGCCCACCGAACCGGTGTACGTGATCGACCTGCCGCGCACACCGCTGATCGCGGCCGCGCTGCCGCAGATGCCGCGCGTGCTGATCGACGGCGAACTGATTCCGATCATCACGCAGCACTGGGTCGCCGCACTGAACGGCGAGGGCACGCTCGGGGCGCAGCTGCGCGCCCGGTCGACGGCCGACGCCGAGCTGGGCAGCACGGGCGGCATGGTCGCGGTCGCGATCCCCCGCATGTTCGCTGTCATGGCGCTCGGCGGTCTCGGCACGCTGACGGCGTCGCTCAAGGCCAAGGGGCCGGTCGTGAAGACGGCGCAGTTCAAGGGCGTTGGCTCGATGGGCCGCAAGGGCGGCATCGGCGTATCCGCAGGCAAGGCCGCGTTCAGCGGGCGCGGCACGACGTCGATGCTCGACCGGGCGCTCGCCTACGCGGACGCGCGACTGTCCGGCGGGGCGACACTGACGGCGGCGCTCGCGCTGCTCGTCGGCTGGGCGAACGCGTCGTTCAAGGGCGGGGCGTCGCTGACGGCGTCGGTCCTCGCGACGAGCAAGGTCGCCGACACGATCTTCCGTGGTGCGGGCCTGCTGAACTCGGCGACGTCGGCGCGCGGCCTGCAGTCGCCGCAGGGTTCGGCCGAGGGTTCGTTCGGCGCGCAGGTGAAGGCGATCCTGGCGATGTCGCCGCAGATGTCGGGCCTCGGATCGCTGACGGCGTCGGCGATGATGCGGGCGCTCGGGAAGCCGACGTGGGAGGGCGCCGGCACCGCGACGGGCCGAGTGTCGGCCGCGATCCGCGGCGCAGCGGGCAGCGAGGGAAACCTCGGTGTGGCGTGGCAACACGCGTACGTGCAGATCGCCGACGACTTCGACGCGTACTCCCCCGGCGCGCTGCCGTCGAACGTGTGGAACGTCTACTCGAACAAGTCGCCGGTGGTGAAGGCGAGCGGCATCATCGGCCCGCCGAACCCCGGCACCTCGGACGGCCAGTTCATCGGCGTTGCGTGGCATCGGACGCCGCTGCTGTCGACCGACCACCAGGCCGGGGTGACGATCGCGAAGAAGTCGGCGCAGAACTTCGGTGCCGGCGCGCTCGTGCGCGGCAGCATGGCGACGTCGTCGTACGTGTCGGGTTCGGTCGGCGGTGACGGCTGGCAGATTTGGACGTGCATCAACGGCAGTCTCAAGCAGCGCGGCGTCGGTGGCGGCGGCAGCGGGTACGCGGTCGGCGATCAGGTGACGATGATCGCGACGGGCGCGACGTACCAGCTCTACCTGAACGGCACGCTGCTCGGCTCGTGGACCGACTCGGCGGGTGAGTACCCGTACAACGCGAGCTATACGTACGCGGGTGTGGTGTCGTGGTCGGCGCGCGCGTTCTTCTCGAACTACTACGGCCCGGACACGGACAACTTCTTCGCCGTCGGCTGACTGCAGGCCCCCGCACCCCTCACCGGTGCGGGGGCCTTCGGTCGTTTCAGGGGCGGCGGCCGAGGATGCGCACGAACGCGGGCTGGCGGCCGTGCTTCGCGAGGAAGTCGGCCATCTCGCTCTTGATCTGCTCGACGAAGTCGCCTGCCTGTTCGGGGGTGAGGTCGTCGAAGGTGCCGTCCTGGTGGGCGATGCGGATGCGCTTGCCGTCGGCGGTGTCGACGACGCCGATGTGGTGGAGGTTGCCGTCCATCGACTCGATGATGCTCATGTGTGGCCTTCCTGGGGGTGGTGTCGAGGCTAGTTGGCGGCGCGCTGCTTGGCTGCGAGGGCGGCCCGGACGCGGGCGGCACCGTTGCGGCGGCGCTCCATCTGGTCGGGGGTGTGGTCGCAGTCGACGAACGGGGCGTCGTGCCGCTTGCCGAGGTTGTCGCAGTGCGTGCAGTCGGCGATCGCGAGGCGGGCCGCGACGAGGGTGTCGCGTTCGGACTGCAGGCGGGCGGCCTTGGCGGCTTCGACGGCGGCCTGTTCGGCGGTGTCGTGTGCGATGCGGGCGTCCTTGCAGGGGCCGCACGGTTCCGAGGTGCCGCCGGGGTGGCGGGGGCAGTGCCGCGACGTGTGGGGCGTTTCGGTGGCCAGCTCCCCACTGGCGGGGCGAACAAGGCTCAGGCGGGGAACGGGTGCCGGATCGGGCTGCTGGGCCGTCTGGTGGGCGCTGGGGGCCGAAGGCTCCCGCGGCTCGAGGGTGCTCTCGAGATTCTGCTCGAGGGGGGTCGATGCGGCGGCCGCGTCGCGCGCAGGTGACGTTCCCGACTTACGTACCCCCCCTTTTTCTTCTTCTCTCTTCTTCTTGGTTTTCATCTTCTTAAGCCCGCGATTTTCCGCCAGCGGTTTATCCGCCAGCGGAAAATCGACCGACGGTCCGACCTGCGGGTTCTCCGTGGGGCGATTTTCGACCGACGGTCCGACCTGCAGGTTTTCCGCCGGGCGATTTTCGACCGACGGTGCTTCCTCCGCGCTCGGATTCATCGCGGGATCGACGATCGTGTAGACCGTCTGGCCCATGCGGCCGCGCTCGCCGCGCACCTGCGCGCGCTGCAGGTAGCCGCACTTCTCGAGTTCCTTGAGTCCGGACTTGATCGCAGCCTCGCCGTCGGGGCCAATCTCCGCGAGCCGTTCGACCGACGTCGACCAGCCGGGCCGGTGGGACATCAGCTCGATCAGGATGCCGCGAGCCTTGTGGGTGAGTCGGCCGTCGCGAAGCCACGCATTCGGCACGATCGTGAAATTGTCCTGCGGCAGCGAATAGCCGCGCTGGATGGTGGTGGACACAGGTGCCCTCTCTCAGTCGCGAGATGCGAGGTGAGGGCTGAACCGTCCAAGAAGGTGCGGGTGCTCGTGTGTCGCACTTGCGTTCCCGCGGCGCCGATCATGTAGCATCAGTGCCGAGACGTTGGGTGGAATGCCCTCCACCTCGAAGCCTCAGACCCGGCAAGGTCTGGGGCTTCTCTCTTTTCTACGGCCGAACCGGTTGGTCGGCGCTGCCGATCAGCATATGCCCGCAGGTGAGCGGCCTGACAACCCTGCAGGTTGGGGCGCGTGTCGGTGCCCGCCCCTACACTCCGCGACATGGACCCGGAACCCGAGATGCGGTTCGACAGCTGGCACACCAACGACCTCGCGTGGCTGCTCGACGAACTCACCATCGAACCCGCCGGCGCCATATCCGAGGACACTCAGGAGCGGATCGTCCGGGCCGCCCGCGCCGAGCTTGAGCGCCGCAGGGGGCCGCACCCCAACTGAATGCCTGTAAGCTGTAACCCGAGCGCATGACCTGTGGTAGGGGCACGCCCTCAAAAATCCCCCGGTCCCGTTTCGAAAAAAAACGGGACCGGGGGATTTTTTGTGTCTAGGCAGGTTCGACGGCGCAGAACAGGCGGTGCCGCCAGTCGCCTATCCGCTTCCAGCCTGCAGCCGCTAGCGCGTTGTCGCAGCTGTCGGGGTGCCAGCCGAGCACGTCGGTGTGGTCTGCGTTGCCGACCTCCTCGCCAGTCGACTCCTGAACGACGCGGATGCGTGCGACGGCGCACGCCGAGTCGAGTATGTCGAGGCTGTCGTCAGTCCAGGAGACCTCGGGCTGCGGGTCTAGGTAGGCGACGAAGTCGGACATATGGGTTTCGTTCATGCGGTGAGAAGTCCTTCCTTCTTCCAGCGGCGAATCTTCTTCTCGTCGCGATTGAGTTCGCGGCCGATCGCGCGCATGGACATCCCTTCGGCGAGCAGGCGGGCCGCCGTCGCGATCGCTTCTTCCTCGCTCAGTTCGCTGCTGTCGGCGACAGGTTCGGGCGCGGCCGTCGGTTGCGGGCGGCGCAGCTCGAACACGCGGCCTTCTGGCTCCTGCCTGAGCGCGGTCGCCCCGGCGGTGGAGTACCGGTTCGTGGACGCGGTGACGGTCACGGGTTCGCGCGCGGGCGCGGGCGCGGGCGCGGGCGCGCGGGCAGGCTCGGGTGCGGGCGCGCTCACGCGGACAGGTTCGGGCGCGGGTTCCGGCTCAGGCACCGGTGCCGCCAGTTCCTCCGTGGGCGCGTCCGCCGGGGTCGGCTCGGGCGTCGCCTCGGGCGCAGCCGGTTCGTCCGGCACGTGGGCAGCCGGGACCGGTTCGGCAGCCGGTGCCGCCACCGTCGGCGCTTCCGCCGGCGCGGCCGCTTCCAGCTCCTCCCGCACCCGCGCGCGCACCATCACGAGGTGCGTCAGGGCGAGCGCGGTGACGGGCGGCACGACGCCGACGCCTACCGCGATGAACGGGTGCACCGGTCCGGGCGGGAGCAGGATGTGCGCCGCGTTGCCGACGATCGACACCGCCGCGGCCGCGACGAGCAGCCCCCACGCGTACCGCTTCGACGGGTGCTTCCCGAACGTGAACACCGACCGGGTCGCGACGAGGATCAGCCCGTCGACGACGAGCGGCCACGCCCGCGACTGCAGTTCGCCGAGTCCGGCGCGCAGCGCGAGGTCGGCCAGGGCGGTGTACGACAGCCACAGGCCGACGGCGGCGAGTACGTAGGTGATGGCGGCATCGACTCTTGAGACCTTCACTAGGCGCGCTTTCTGAGTGTGGGTTGCGGTAGGGGCTGCGGGTGGTGCTGTGTCTTCGTCTTGCGTTGCCGGTTCGCGGCGTACTCGCGGACGGCGTCGGAGTTCCAGATCGGTGTCGCGCCGAACTTCGCGACGGGCTGCGGCACCGGGTTCTGGACGCCCGGCCGACGTACGTAGGCGTGCCAGGTTCGCGGCTTGATGCCGAGGTAGTCGGCGCAGTCCTGCGCCGTCCACCAGTCGCCTTCGCGTGGCATCGTTCCCACCTCGATCCATGAGTGTCCTGTCTCACCAGGTTCGCATATCCGGTCTGCGAATGGCAGTCAGCGCCGCAGCTGCGGCGTGGCACGGTGCCGCACTGCGGCACATCCGGCGGGCCGACCGGGGCGCGGCACTGCGCGCCGCACCCGCGCCGCACCCTCTGACCTGCGGTTGCCGCACTGCCGCACCCCCATGCCGCAGGGGGTGCCGCACCCCCGCCGCAGCTGCGGCACCCGGTGCGGCAGGCCCCCAGCGCCGCGCTCACACCGGGGTCGCGCCGCACCGCGCGCCGCACCTACGCCGCGGCTGCGGCACCGCGCGCCGCACCTGCTGCGGCACCTGCGGCACATACGAGAAGACCCCCGACCGCGTGCCCTGCGGTCGGGGGTCTGTCGTCGTTTCGGTGGGGGTCAGAGGCGGGCGTACGCCTTGCAGATCGCGGTCGTCATGCGGGACTTGTGGCCGTGGATCGCGGGGCTGGAATCGGTGCGATAGTCGTCGGCGAGGGCGTGGTATTCCTGCGCTACGGCCTTGCAGTCGCCGAGGCGGTCGGCGCGGTCGGCGTCAATGACGGGCTGACCGAGCGCGTGGGTGACACCGGCGGTCTCGGTGAGCTTGCGGACCCGGAGAACCCAGCTGCTGCCGTGTCGGCTGATGTCGTAGCGGAGGCCGTCGAGTTCGGCGCGGTAGATGCCTTCGGTGTTGCGGCGGAAGGTGAGGGGGTGGGTGGCGGTCGCGGGCATGATGCCTGCCTTTCGGGGCGGTAGGGGCGTCAGGCCCGGTCGGCCTGACATGAAGAACATTACGTCATAAACGACCCCTTGACAAACCGGCGGAATCCCCCTGGTTGGGAGAGGAATCCGCCGGCCGACCGGCGCTCAGCTACATCGGCACGAGGTCGTACAGCGTCGCCCCCGCGGCGTCCTGCGCTTCGTCGAGGCTGTCGAACCGGACCCCGAACCCGTCGGCGTCGTCGTCGGCGAGCGGCACCCGGCCGTGGTCCTCGTGCCAGATCAGCAGCCGCGCGCCGGTGTCCCACGTGAACTCGACGACCTTCGCCCGGTACCCGCCGATCTGCAGGGTGTGCATGGCGCGGGCCTCGCAGGCGTCCAGCTCCTCCGTGGACTCCTCGGTGGCCCACTCGGAGGTTGCGGCGGCGGGGTCCGGGGTGTGGTCCGCCTGGGCGTCCTGGGTGGGCTCGTCATCGCCATAGATGACGCCGTCGAGGGCGCGGACGTAGGCGGCGAGGTAGCGGCGCTTCTCGAACAGGTCACCCAGCAGCTCGGCGAGCAGGCGCTCAGCCTTGCGGGTCCGCGCGGCCCGTGCTCGAGCGTTCGGGGTGTCGATAGCTGCGAGGGCGGCGAGGTAGGCGGCCTTGACCTGATCGGCAGGTGCGGCGCTGGCGACCTTGACGACGCGGTCGTGGATGGTGCCCATATCTCGATCCGCCTGGGCGTCCTGGGCGGGCTGCTCGGCGGTGGCCTCGCCGGCGGGGGCCTCGACGCGCTTCGCGACCCAGTCGAGGTAGGGCTTGGGGTAGGCGCCGCGAGCGCGGGCGTTCATCGTCGGGTTGGTCCATGCGACCTTCGCCTCGACGGTGGCCAGGCCGAGTCGTTCGAGGACTCGCACCGTCTTGATGCTGACCTTGTTGCCGGCGTACAGGGCGCCGTCGCGGTTGATGATGTCGAGTGCGGCGGACTGTGCGGCGGTGAGCTTCGGCATGTCGGGTTCCTTCGGTGCGGCAAGGGCGCCAGGCCCGGTCGGCTTGACATGAAGAACGATAGGTCATTTACGACGCCTTGACAAACCCGCAGGCTGGGGGTCATAAACTGCCCCTACTGCGGCACCTGTGCCGCACCAGCTGCGGCGTGCTGCCGCGCAGGTCATTCCGGGTGCCGCACTCTCGTGCCGCACCCGCGCCGCACTCGCGCCGCACAACGACAGCACCCCCCGCCGCAGGGTGCGGCAGGGGGTGCGGCAGGGGGTGGGTCAGACTGCGGCGAGGGCGGCCTCGAGGCGGGAGCGGTAGTCGGCCTCGAGGCCGGTCTCCCACTCGCGCCGCTGGATCACGGTGGAGGTGAGGAACGACGGCCGGGGCCGCTCGGCAACCAGTTCGTGGGCGGGGCCGGAGAGCAAGCTCGGCAGGGGCACGCCGGTGAACGCGCACCCGGACTCGGCGACAGCGGCGAGGATGTCCGCATGGCGGGTCCGGTCGCGGACGGTGGCGGCCTCGTGAAGGTCCGCGGCGGCCTCGACGATGATGCGGATGTACTTCGCGGGGATTTCGATTTCAGGCATGACGGGTTCCTCTCGGGGTTGCGGTAGGGGCGCAGTGCCGGGGCCGCCGATCGCGACGGCCCCGACCGGTCGGGGCTACTCGTCGACGCGGACGCAGTCGAACACGTAGCCGCCGCCGATGCCGTTCTCGGCGGTGTCGGGCAGGTCGAACCCGCCCTCGCTGTCGAAGATCGCGCCGGGGAAGTGGCGGGCGACGGTCTCGCGGCTGGTCTCGCCGAAGGTGGTGGCGAGGACGCGCTCGGGAGAGCCGACGCCGGCGGCGCGGACGACGATTACGGAGGCCATGTCGGGGCCTTTCTGTTGCGGTAGGGGCGTCGGGGCTGCTGCCCTGACATGATGAACATTACACAGGTAATGACCCCTAGTGCAACTCTGCAGGCTGGGACTCCTTTACGCCCGAAACCAAGGCTGCCCGTCGGCCGTCGCGCGCAGCTCGCGCCACACCGCCCGCGCGTACTCAAGGGCGTCCAGCTCGGCCGGGCACCGCCGCACGTGCGAGCCGATCGGGTTCCCGTCGCCGTCGCACACGGTCACCGCGTGCTCGATCGCGGGCGGGCGACCGAAGGCGCGCACGACGTACCGGTCGACGCACACGACGCGCACGTCTCCCCCGCGTGCCGCGATCGCGACCGACCGGACCAGGCTGTCGACCGGTGCGCGCATCGGGGCCTCCTTTTGGGCTTTGACCTGCGGCGACATGCCTTCAACTATACGACATAGACCTCTTGAGGTCAACGGTTTCTGCAGGTCAATCCAGGTTTTCCGCCGGCGGGGGCCTGGGTACCCACTGGGCGGACGATCGGCCCGCCCGCCTACCCGCGCCTGGTCGAGCTGCGCCACGCGGGCTGGTGGGGAGCTGGGACTCCGCGAACGACAGAACCCCCCGACCGCGTGCCCTGCGGTCGGGGGGTCCATGTGTCGGGGCTACGCGCCGTCGCGGGCCGCGATGTGTGCGGCTGCGGTCACGCGGTGCGTGTGCGCGGTCGCGAGGCCGTCGGCGACCCGGCGCAGTTCGCGGGCGACGCGCTCGACGGCGTCCGGGGTGGTGCACTTGCGCAGTGCAGCGAACTTGTCCTGCAACTCGCGCTCGAGGCGGGGCACCTCGGCCTCCGCTGCGCCGAGCAGTACGTCCTGGAAGTCCCATGCCATGATCGGCTCCTTGCTGTCGTGTGGGGCGTCGAGCCGGTCGGCCTGACGGGGTGAACTATACGCATGACACGACCCCTGGTGCAACTCCGCAGATCGGGGGTCGTATGCGGCACTGCGGCACTGCGGCGCGGTGCGGCAGCCGGTGCGGCGTCGGCTGCGGCAGGTGCGGCAGCCGCAGGTCAGGGGGTGCGGCACCCGCGCCGCACCGCCGCGGACCCCAGTGGACCACCAGCCGGACCGGGGCCGCGTGCCGCACCCTGTGCCGCACCCTGCGGCACCCCGCGCCGCACGTGGTGCGTCAGCCCCTGAAACGGGGGAAGCCCCGCCCCTTCGTGAGGGGCGGGGCTTCGCTTCGGGGCTACTCGCTGCGGCGGCGGGTCTCGCCGGTCAGCTCGTCGATCGCCCTGCAGCAGACCTCCATGAGGCGGCGGTCCGAGTCGGTGCGGAACCGACCCTCGAGGACCAGCCGCTCGCGCTGACGCTTGGTCTTTGCGAGCCGTTCGGCCAGGCCCTCGTTGCTGAGGCTTTCTGCGCCCATCGTGCGCTCCCTTCGGGTTGTGCCGGGGGTGGCAGCCCCCGGCGGGGGTGTCGGGCCGGTCGGCCTGACATGAAGAACATTACACAGGAAACGACCCCTTGACAACTCCGCAGCGTGGGGTCAGTTTCTACCCCTTGTTTCGGTGCAATCCAGGCGCGCGCCTTGCCGGTCGACCGTCAGGCCCAGTGCCGAAGCATCGCGTCGAGCGTGCGGGCGTAGGCGTACGGCTGCCCCCGATAGGGCCACAGCACGTGCATGAGCTGATTGCCCTCGCCGTCGGTGACCTTCACCTCGATCTCGGCGCCGACGACGCGAGCGCGGGCGGTGTACCCGGACGCCTCGTAAGCGCACTTCGTCGACGTCGCGCGGTCGAGGTTCGCGAACAGGCCCCGCGAGTTGGTGGCCTCGAACTCGGCCGGGGTCGGGCGGGTTCCTTCGTGCATGACTTCCTCCGTGGTGGGGTCTCGGTTGCCGGCGGCCGACACCTGCGGCCCGGCCTGACCGAGTGAACGATACGCAGGAAACGACCCCTTGACAAACCGCGAGGCTGGGGTCTGATTCTGCCCCTTGTTGGCGCATCGAAACGGGCCGCGCTACCGGCGGGCGGCGCCACCCTAAAGGGGTCGGTTGCAACCCCTGGTCAGGTGATTTGTCAAGGGGTCGGATATGACGTAATGTTCATCTCGTCAGGCCGACCGGCTTCGACACACTTCGAACGAAGGTGCACCACATGACCTACAGCCTCCACATCGCCACCTCGGCCCTCGAGGCGGCCGCCGACGCCGCCGACACCGCCCTCGCGATGTCGCGGTCGATGCGGGACGCCCGGCTCGCCGTCGAGACCGGCATCCGCGAGGACGGGCAGAACTGCCTGCTGCTCGTCGCCGAACACGCCTCCGACGTGCCGGTGTTCGTCGCGGCGCTCGCGGCGGACCAGGCCGACGCGCTGGACGTCGAGTTCCTGCACTTCGTGGCGACTCTGTCGACCGGATGCGCGATCGAGGCCCGCCCGGACGGCCTCGTCGCCGCGAAGTTCGTCGACGTGCTGCCGCAGTACGGCGACGCGCCGAGCGTCTGGCGCTGGTACTAGTCGACGCGAACACCCCGGCCGCAGGGCACGCGGCCGGGGTGTTCCCGTACCCCCAACTGGGGGCAGTTTATGACCCTGGCCTGCAGGGTTGTCTAGGGGTAGGTAATGACCTATAGTTGGTCATGTCAGGCCGACCGGCCCGACACCCCGGCGGGGGGTTCCCGCCCGAGTCCTACGGAGGACGGCATGTCGAACACCGCCCCTACCACCTACCGCCTGACCCGCGCCCTCGCGATGGTCGCCCGCGCGAAGACCGACCCGGCCGTCGCCGGTGCGCTCGCCGCCTGGGAGGCCGAAGCTCGCAACCTCGGCGCGACCGAAGCGCAGATCGAGTCCGCCCGGTAGGCAGGTGCGGCGGGGGGCGTGGGTGCCGCCCCCCGACGCCCGCTCATCATAGGCCCGCCCCTCACCCGAGGGGCGGGCCTTCTGCGTTGTCGAGGCCCCAGTCCCCACTGGCCGTCCGCGTGTAGCTCGACCGGGTCGACGCCCGAGCGCGGCCCCGTGGTGGCCCTGGTGGTCCGCTGGCGTCCGCCTGCCGGCCGATGCCCCGCCGCCTCGTCGGCGGCCCACCCCCAGGCGCCCACCAGGCTCCCCGCGCGTACGGCAACGGCCGCGTGTCCCGGCGGGGGTGCACGCGGCCGTCTGGTGGGGCGTCAGGTCCGGTTGCGGACCGGTTGCTTGCTACCCGTGAACCTCGGTCCCGTCGGCGAGGACGTACCGGAACCAGTCGTCGGCGTTGTCCCGGATCAGGGCGTCGACGTGGGTCTCGGGCAGGTTCACCGAGCGGGCGAGGATCGAGAGCTGGGAGAGGTTCTCGATAGCCCCCGCGTACTCCTCGGTCAGGCGGCCGTTGTCCGCGTCGCGCGGCAGAATCCCGCGTTCGAGGTCTTCGATTGCCTGCCGGGCGTTGCGCTCGAGGTCGCGGGCGGTGCGGCGGGCGACGCGCCCGGCGGCGGCGATCGAGTTGGCGATGGTGACGCAGACCGGGAGTTCGACGGTGATCGTGGTCGGCTTCGGCATGATTCCTCCAAGGGGGCGGTAGGGGCGCCGGGCGGGCTGCCCGACATGAAGAACATTACACAGGAAACGACCCCTTGACAAACCGAGAGGTCGGGGGTCATAAACGACCCTTCGAGGGCGGGGCCTCGCGACCCCGCCCCCGCGCTCACTACCGGAGCACGAACTCCGCGTGTTCGAACAGCCGGTTGAACACCTGCTGCCACGACCGCGCGATCGCCTCGTAGTCGGTCCCTCCGCGGGAGGCGGGGGTCGGGGCGAGCTGCAGGCCGATCTGCCCGGTGGGCTTGTCGGCCCCCAGGATCGACGGCGCGAAGTCCTTGCCGGGAAGGGTCCACAGCTCGCCCCACGACTTCGTCGACAGGGAGAACACTTCGACGGCGAAGGACGACTGGTAGGCGTAGGTCTGGTCAATCGACAGGGTGTAGCGAACCGGGAAGCCGTGCAGGCGCTGGGTCACCTGCGGGAGCGTGACGCGGGCGGCGCCGCCGGCGCAGCTGTACGCGTACCGGACCATCTCGCCGGTGATCGTCGGGGCCTCGGTCTTGCTGTCGGAGATCATGTCGGCCTGCTTTCTGTTGCGGTAGGGGCGTCTCGGCCGGTCGGCCTGACGAGATGAACTATACGCACGACACGACCCCTTGTGCAAATCGGGGGCAACCGTGCAGGTTGGGCCGGATATTGCCCCTCGTGCCGCACCCCGCCGCACCGCCGCCGCGCCCCGCCGCACGCCGCGCGGCGCCCCGGTCGGCCGTCGCCCCTCGCGATCGCCGCCGCACCGGTGCCGCACCGTCTTGCAGGGCGCCGCACCCCGCCCGCCGCACCGGTGCCGCACCCTCGCCGCGCCTGCGGCACCCAGCCGCCGCGCCTGCGGCGCAGACTGCGGCACGTGCGGCAACCGCAGGTCACAGCCATGCCGCACCCCGCCGCACCCGGAACTCAGCCCCAGCTCCCCACGTGTGGACCCGGCCCGCCGGCGTCGGCCCCGCCGCACCGGTGCCGCACCCCGGTCCGGCTGGTGGGGAACTGGCGCCGCACCCCCGCCGCACGCCGCGCGGCACCCGCGGCACCCGCGGCACCGGGCGATCGCCGCCCCCCACGGCCCACCGGGCGGACGGGCGCGCCGCACCGCAGCCGCCGCACCGCGCCGCGCCTCGCAGTGAACCCCCAGCGAATATGGGGAACCCCCCGACCGCGTGCCCTGTGGTCGGGGGGTTCGTGTGTTGCTCGGCTGTCAGTAGATCAGCTTCGCGATGCGGTCGCTGAGCACCGCAGCCCGCGCGTAGGTCGTCTCCGCGACGAACCGGGCCGCCCGGATGTGGCGGCGGCGAGTGCGCCACGGGAGCGCCTTTCCGGCCGGACCCTGCAGGGCGTCGAGGCGGGCCTGGAAGTGCCAGTAGCCCTCGACGAGCTGAGCGAGCTGGTCCGCGAGGTCGGCGTCGGCGACGGCCGCGGAGTAACGCTCGGCATCGGCGAAGCGTGCCTTGCGGGTGATGGTTGCGAGCATGTCGTCCTCCTGTGGGGACTGGGGCGGGAACCCCCCGCCGGGGGCCAGGCCCTGTCGGCCTGACATGAAGAACTGTAGGTCAGAAACAACCCCTTGACAAACCAAGAGGCCAGGGGTCATAAACCGCCTATGGTTCGAACACGGGAAAGGCCCCGGCGCGCGGTGCGTCGGGGCCTTTCCGGTCGGGCTTCTACTTGCGGCCGCGAAGGCGCGCGAACGCCGCCGAGTGCGCGACCGTGATGTCGGCGTCGTCGCCGTGCGCCAGCATCTCGTCCGTGTCGGCGTCGTACAGACCGACGGCCCACCCGTTGCCCTCGTCGGGGGTGTCGGCGAGGCCGCCCTCGATCGTGTTGGTGGCGAGGAAGAACATCACGCGGTTATCCGGCGACAGCCCGGCGGTGCCCTCGATCGCGAGGAAGTTCCCGCCGGTGCAGCGGATGCCCGCCATGCCGCCGCGCTCGGTCAGGGCGGTCAGCTCGGCGTCGTAGCGGTCCGAGAACAGGGTCACGAGCGGGTCGACGTACGGCTCCACGATCGCGCGGGCGTGGGCGGCGCGGACCTCGGCAGCGCGCCCCTCGGTGGCGGTGGCGAGCTGGGCGGCGGTGGTAGGGGCGGTCATTTGCTGACTCCTTGCTGTGAGTGTCGGGCGCTGTTGCCCGACGTGATGAACTGTAGGCCGTATATGACCCTGGGACAAACCTGCAGGCTGGGGGTTGTTTGCTACCCCCGGTGGGGGGCGTCCCGGCACCCTCGGGACGCCCCCGATCGCCTACGCGATCCCGTCGAGTTCCCCGCTGCGGCGCAGCAGGGTGACGAGCTTCGACAGCTCGAGGCGGTCGTCCAGCTCACGCCGGATCGCCGCCGCCGGGCGGGACGAATCCAGCGCAACCGCGAGGGTCGCGACCGACTCGGGGAGCCGTGCGGCGCGCACCTCGGCGTCGGTGCCCTCGGCGCCGATGCGCACCAGCTCGGCCTGGTCCGCGTCCGCCTGCTCGCGCAGGGCGGCGAAGTCCGCCTCATCGGCGGTGACGAGGTTGAACGTTGCGGTCATGTTGACCACCCCTTTCGGGTTGTGCGGGGATGCCCCCCGCGGGGCGCCCGGCCGGTCGGCCGAACACCATGAACAATACGCAGGAAACTACCCCTAGACAAACCGAGAGGTTGGCGGTCATTTCGCTGACACGGCGATGCGCACAAGTCAACCCGGACTACTGTTCAACCGCGGTTCAGCAGCCGCGACACACGAGGGAGGCAGCGGGGATGATCGCTTGCTCTGCGACGCCGGCGGAAGACCGCCCGGCCGCGCAGCTTGGGTCGGACCGGTGGCACCGGGTCGACGACGTCCTGCAGGTCTTCGTGCACGTGAACGAGGCCGGGACCGGGTGGCAGCTGGACGAGTCGATCGTCGACGGCCGCCCACTGACCGGCATCGGCGTCGACGCAGGGGAGTGCGAGTGCACCGATCAGGTGGGGCACGCGCGCGCCGTCGGGCACGCGACACTGTCGACGCCGTACCCGACCGCCGAGGCCCTGATGCGCCTACTCGCGGACGCGCTCGGGTTCGAGGTGCGCCCACGCGCCTGACCCCGTCGCCCGGCCGAGACCCCAGTTCGCTACGAGCTGGGGTTTCCGCGTTCCTGGGGCCTGGCTGCCCACTGGGCGCCCGAAGGGGTGTCCCGGCTACATCGGGCGCGGGCGTCCCGGTTCGGCGCGCAGCGTGGCCCGATCACCGGGGCGGGGCGCCTGCACCGCGCGACCGCGGCCGCCCGACGTGGACATGAGGCAATTTATGACCCCTGGCCTGCGGGTTTGCACAAGGGGTTGTTTGTGACGTAATGTTCTTCATGTCAGGCCGACCGGGCCTGGCAGGCAGTACAAGTCAACAGAGTGAAGGGAGCGCAACATGCGCGTCCAGGGTTTCTCCGCGCAGGACTGGGAGTTCTTCGAGAACGTCGAGCACGGACCCGATCGCGAGTGCGGTTGCATCAACTGCCTCTCGCAGGGCCTGCACGACAACCCGCCCGGCGTGAAGTGCCTGCACGACCGCCGCACCCAGTGCTACTGCACCGGTTGCTGCACCGGCACCACCCCGAACCCGCCCGGTGAGATTTGCCTGCTCGGCTAGCTCACCGCCCCCGGCCGCAGGGCACGCGGCCGGGGGCACCCCCCTTCACTCCCTGGTCAGGGCGAACCACCCCCGGTTTGCACTAGGCACAGGATATGACGTAAAGTTCAACCCGTCAGGCCGACAGGCCGGGCAGCCCCTACCACGACAGAAAGGTCAGCTCACATGACTGACAACATCACCGCCGAGCGCCGCGCCAAGAAGCTCGAAACGATCCGCGGCCTGTTCCGCAAGGCCCAGGACGTCGCCGGAACCCCGGAAGCCGACGTGTTCAACGAGAAGGCGATCGCGCTGCTGGCGAAGTACGGCATCGACGAAGCGGAGGCCCTGCGCCGCGACAGCGACGGCCCCGCCCCGATCGTGCACACGACGTTCAACCTGAGCGGCAAGTACCTCACCGTGCAGCGGTCGCTCCTGCAGATGATCGCGGAATCGCTGCACTGCTCCGCGATCACCGCCGGTGGCACGTTCAGCAGCCCCGACGCGACGGACTACCTGTACGGGACCGAGCTGAACGTCGACCGGGTGCGGGTGCTGTTCTCGATGCTCAACTCGCAGATGCTCGTCGGGGCCTCCCGCGTGAAGCCGCCCGCCGGGTCGCGCACCGCCACGGCGACCTTCCGCCGCTCCTGGATGCTCGGCTTCTACCAGACGATCTCCGAGCGGCTCGGCCAGGCCGAAACGCAGGCGACCGAAGCGGCCGGGCCGGGCGCTGCGCTCGTGCTCGTCGACGAGGCGAAGCGGGCGAATGAGCAGCTCCGCGCCGACCTGCTCGGGCCTCGCACCCGCGTTATCTCGAACCGCTACCGGGGCGGCTACGACCCCGGCGCGGGCGACGCAGGCAAGGAGGCGGGCAACCGCGCGAACGTCGGCGACACCGCCCTGAACGGCCGCCGCGCGCTGACCGCCTAGTCCACAACTACGGCCCCCGCTCACGTTTCTGCACGTGGGCGGGGGCCGTTCACCCCTCGGTAGCGTTGACCGACCGTTCGTCTGGTTCGGGACTAAAGTCCCAAACAGGCCCCGCTACCAGGCGAAATGGTGAAACCCTGGACTACTTAGAATCGAGTCTCTTATGACTGCAACTGCCAAGCATTCAGAACCCGAATCGAACGGCGCGTTCACGAAGAACCCCAATCTCGGCGGATTCGACGACTTCGCAAAATCTCTCGTCCGGCGCGCGATCAAGGCGGGGTGGCTCGCTCGCCGGTCGGCGAAAGGGCACATGCTGCTGTACGCGCCCGACGGCAAGACGACGACGTCGATCAGCCGCGACATGTCGGCCCCGCGTGTTCGCGAGAACGCAGAGAAGCCGATCAAGGCGTGGGAGCGGAAGTCGAAGATCACGCTTCCCGAGCCGGTCGGCGGGACGTACGTGTGCCCGAACCCTGCCGAGTGCGGCGGGTACCTCACCGACAAGCGCATGGCGATGGTCTCGCACCTGTCGAACAGTCACGGCCCGGACCGCCTGTGCGTCCTGTGTGACCGCAAGTTCGCGAGCACGCCCGCGTACTCGCGGCACATGCGCGGGCATGAGGACGAGCTGCAGCTGTCGGACACGCCCGCGCGGGACGTCGCGCCGGCGGAGCCTGTGGTCGCCACCACGGACACGGCGCCGTCGTTGCCGGTGCATGTGCCCGCCCCGGTCCCGTCGGTCCTGCAGGTGGCCGCTGGGCCGGAAACCGCGGAGACCGACGAGGCGCCTGCAGGGTTCGAGGCGTGGTCGACGGTCGACCTGATCGCCCGCGCGCGGGAGAACGCGGAGATTATGGACATCCTGCACCGTCGGCTCGACGACAAACTCGCACACCTCGATCTGGCTCGCGAAGCACTGGCCGATCTGAACCTGTAGGACCGCCGCACGGGCTGGTCAGGGGCGTTTATGACTCCTGGCCAGCCTGTTTGTCATAGGGTCGAATATGACCTATTGTTCTTCATGCCAGGCCGACCGGGCCTGACAGGAAAGGACACCGTGAACGACATCCTCGGCCCCGACGCCCGCGCCGCGCTCAACCGCCTCGTCCGCGGCACGACCCCGGCCCCGGCCGCCGACCTCGCCGACGCCGACACCGAGAACGACCTGCGCCGCCGCGCGCTGCTCATGGTCACCCGGTTCACCGCGATTCACCGCGACACCCCCGGCGCGAAGGGTGTCGACACCGCCGCCCGCCTGCAGCACTTCATCGAGCAGGCCCGCCAGCACGGCGCCACCGCCGCCGACATCACCGCCGCGCAAGACCGCGCCTGAGTCCCCGACCTGCCGACTTGTCAAGGGGTCGGATATGACGTAATGTTCTTCATGTCAGGCCGACCGGGCCTGGCGCCCCGCGCAAGCCCCCTACCACCCGAAAGGCCCCTACCGTGGCCGACTCCACCGCCCCCAACCTCGTCCGCGTCGACATCGTGCACGTGCGCAGCCTTGGCCTCTACGACGTGACCCCGATCTGGTCCGGCGTCGACGTGCCCGACATGCACAGAGTTGCCGTCGACCACTACCCCACCGCGGAGCGCGTCAAGAACGCGATGCTCGCCGGTGTCGCGCTCGTCGACCCCAAAGTCCTCACGAACGTCGACGGCAAGACGTACGTCAGGCCGACGACGCTCATCCGCGGCGGCCGCACCCTGTACGCCGACCTGCGCCGCCTCGGCTTCTAGCCCCCGAACACGAGAAGGCCCCCTACCCGACCGGGAGGGGGCCTTCTGGCGTCCTGTGTGGGCGCCGAACATGGCGCCGCCCCCCTGCCTGCCGGGAGGGGGGCCGTTACGCGCCTCAGGGGGACTCGGGGAGCGGCGGGAGCGCCTGCATGGCGTCGTCGAGCGAGACCTGAACTGCATCCAGCAGCTCGGCCGCCCGTGAGAGGTGCCCGCCGGCAACGTCGTGGCCGTCGATCGTGCGCGCGCACTTCGTCAGGTAGTCGACGAGAGCGCCGACCTCGGTCACGGTGTCGGCGCTCTCGCGGATGCCGATCGACACCAGGCGCGGGTTGATCTTCGACATCACGCGGCCTGCAGCGCGCCGCGCGGGATCGCCCACGCCCGGCCGACCTTGCGGGCCGCGATCGTGCCCTCGCTGATGCGCTGCAGCACCCGCTGGCGGGAGACGCCGAGCAGGTCGGCGGCCTGGGTGACGGACAGCATGTCGTCAGAGTTGTCGATCGCGTGCTGGCGGTCCCAGTCGTCGGTGGTCATAGCCTCGATCGACGTCGGCTGAACGCCCCGGTCGGCGAGCAGCGCGAACCCGGTGTCGATCGCCTGCCGGATGGTGTCGGCGGGCACGGTGATCGTCAGTTCGGCGGTGCCGTTGCCGAGCGGGCCGACGGACGGGCCGTACTCGGCGAAGGCTTCGACGAGCGCGAGCGCCCGGTCTTCGATCGGTTCGTCCGGGGCGGCGGCCAGCCTCGCGATGATGTTGTAGTCGGTCATGTCGGTGTGTCCTGTTCTGTTGTTGTGCGGTCATGGGGGGCGGGGCGGCACCCCCGCCCCGCCCCCCGTGTGCTTACCGGGGCCAGATGAACCCGGCTCGGCGTAGTGCCGCCAGCGAGTTCTTCGCGCCCCGGTAGTCGCTACCGGTACCGGCGAAGGTCGCCGCGTACACGCCGTCCTTGTAGGCGCTGATGTGCCCGTTGGTGTGCACCTTGAGGGTGAACCCCTGAGCCTCGGCCTCCTTGAGGATCGCCTTGATCGTCTTCTTGTCCATTGTTACCACCTCCTTTCCGTTTGACAAGATCAATTTACCGCAGCCCTTGTCATTTAGCAAGTCAGGGTGTCACAGTGACGAAACTGCCTGGTGGGACGGGTGCCCGGCCGGGTAGCTTGCACATTGCACAGGATGTGACGTAACGTGACCGGCATACGGCGCCCCGACTGCGGGGAACCCGAACCCCCGAACGAAGGACACTCCCATGACTACGAAGCGATACCTCACCCGCCGCGAAATCGGCGAACTGCTCGGCCTGTCGGTCAACACCGTGAACGGCTACGACGAGCGCGGTCTACTGCCCGAGCCGGACGTGATCGTCGGCCGCGCGAAGGGCTGGTCCGAGGACACCGTCTTGAAGTGGAACGACTCGCGACCGGGCCGCGGCGCTCGCACCGACATGGACCCGAAGGCCGTCAAGGCGAAGGAGAAGCGGCTCACGCTGCGCCAGCGGACCACCGAGGAGCAGCGCGCGGACGCCGCCCGCCGGAAGGCCGTAGCGGCCGCCAAGGGCGCGACCAGGCCCGCGACCACGGTAACGGCCACCAACTCCTAACCAGCGGCTACACCTGTGGCTACAGTGCCCGAAACGGCCGTCCGGCGACGTCGTGCGCACCGGATGCGTACCTGCAGGTTGGGATCATTACGGAGGTCATTTGCCGCCTGAATCGGGGTGTAAACACACGGTTATGAGTAATTACCGTGTGGTAGAACGAGGGGCAGCGGATACGCGAAACACTGCGTAACGCTGCCCCTTCCCATTCCCCACCAGGAGCACGAATTGACCGCACCCGGCCCGACACTCGGCAAGGCGTACAAACGGGCCTCAGATGGCCTCTGGGTCGTCCCCATCAGCCTCGGCACCGGCCCCGACGGCAAACGCCGGCGCGTGACCGTCGCCCGGAAGCTCAAGCGCGACGCAAACTCCGCTGCACAGGACAAGCTGACCGAGCTGCAGAACGGCACCGTCGTCAAGGGCGGGCCGACGACCGTCGAAGCCTGGATGAACTACTGGCTCGACAACGTCGCGACCGCGCGCGGCCTCACGCCGAACACGTTGCGCAGCTACCGGTCTCGCGTGAAGAACTCGATCGTCCCGACCATCGGGCACCTGCAGCTCGCGAAGCTCGAACCGCTGCACGTGCGCCGGATGCACACCGAACTCGCCGCGCGCGGGCTGTCGATCGGCACCGCGCGACTCGTGCACGTCGTACTCAGCCAGGCCCTCGACGACGCCGTCGCCGACGACCTGCTCGCGAAGAACCCCACCGCCCGGATCACGCTGCCGCGCAACGACGCCGACGCCGACGACGGCCTGCCGCCCCTCGACCTCGGGCAGGCCCGGCACCTGATCGAAACCTCGTACCGCGCGGGCGACCCAATGTGGCTGCGGTACGCCGTCGCGCTGCTCACCGGGCAGCGGCAAGGCGAAGTCATTGGCCTGCAGGCGGATCGGATCAACTTCGCCGACGGCTACCTCGACCTGTCGTGGGCGCTCGTCTCGGCCGGGCAGGTACACGGCTGCGGCGACACGCGCACCGGTGACCCGAGCTGCGGGCACCCGCGGAACCGGCCGCGCCTGTGCCCGATGGTGCGGCTGAACGTCGCGCGCGGGTACGCACACCGGCCGCTGCTCGGCGCGCTCGCGCTCGGCCGCCCGAAGACGAAGGGCAGCAAGCGGCTCATCCCCCTGATCGGCCCAATCGCCGACGGCCTGCGCGAACACCTCGCCTCGACGCCGACGAACCCGTGGGGCCTGGTGTGGACGAACCCGCGCACGAACACCCCGATCCACCCGGCGAGCGACCACCGCAACTGGCACCGGGCGCTCGTGCGCGCGGGCCTGCCGGCGGTGAACATCCACTCGGCCCGGCACACCGCCGCGACCGTGCTGCAGTCGATGAACGTGCCCGAAGATGTGCGGATGCAGCTGCTCGGGCACAACTCCAAGGCGACGCACCGCATCTACGCGCACGTCGACCAGGGGCTGGCCCGCGCAGCCCTCGACAGCTACGGCGCGGCCCTCGGGCTGACCGGTTAGGGGAACGGAGCCTGCGCCGCCAGCGTGAACGTCGCGATCGCGAGCGGCAGGACGGTCAGGCTCGCGGTGATCCGCGCGCGGGTGAGGCGCTGCTCGCGCTCGCTCGGCTCGTGCAGGCACGGGCCGGGCAGCGCGATCGGCTGCCGGGCCTCCGCGGGCCAGTCGAGACGACTGCAGGGGCGCCCGAGCGTCAGGCGCTCGTCGTAGCTGAGCGCCTGCACGCGGTGCTGCAGGGTGCGCAGCGATACCCCGAGCAGGTGCGCAACGATGCCTGCGCACGTCGTTACGCGTACCGCAGCCTCGAGCGCGGCCGGGGTGATGCGCCGGCGGGAGACCCGATTGTTGATGCGCCGGTCGATGTCGTGCGCGTCGCAACTGCCGCTGTGGTAGCGGGCGATCGCGCGGCCCCCCTCGAGGTCGGCGTGGCCGAGCATGTGGGCGAGCATGTCGGCCCGGTCCGCCGCGTTGGTGATCGCCGAGCTGATGATGATCGCGTTGCGGCTCGGCAGCCACATACCGGCGGCAGACGAGATGCCGAGGTACCCGACTTCGATACCGCGCTCGACAGCATCGCTGAACGGGTCATAGCCGAGCGGCTGTAACCCCCGAGCAGTGTGGACACCTCGCATCAAGGGTCAGGCCCCTCCCTCGTCTAGGCAGGAGAACCCACCCCCGCGCAGGCAGAGGTGGGTTCGTCTAGCCGGATTTTCGCCCCAATTCTAGCCCGGCTAGGAAGGTCTCGATCAACTCGACTTCCCGGTCGTCGAGATCGTCGATGCGGAGGAACCGAGCACCCTTCGAGCCTGTCGTGATGCGGCCGACGGCCTGCTCAGCGGGCGGTAGGTCTGTTTCGATGTGGTCGGCGATGCCGGGGTCGTAGCCTGCAGCCTCGAGGACAACCTTGGGGTCTAGCCCGACCGCTGTTGCGATCATCACTAGTTTGTCCGGCTTCGGGTTCACAGGAGAGGCGACACCGTCGCGGTATTGAACGCCATTCTCGATCTGACGAAGGCGCGCTTCACTAACCCCTGATTTGGCCGAAGCCTTTCTTCTGGACATGCCACGCCCTTCACGGGCGGCCCGTATCAGGTCTCCGACGTGCTCCTGCCTTGTGTTCATGGACAAACTGTAACGCATTTATGCGCACATAGTACGCGCGCGAACTGTGCAATTGGGCATCCCCGCCGGTCGGTATTACGCATTTGACGCCTGTCAGTACGCGGGGGTGCGCAGGGTCGTCGGGGGCCTTCGCGGGGTGCAGCTCGGGCGCCGGTCCGCGTGTCGCGGCGCGCATCCTCAGAGCTTGGGACAGAGGTTACGCGCTATTACCCGTCTGTAGTTGCGTAACAGTGCGTCACGTGCATATGATGACTCCGTCAGCCGCGCAACAACGCGTAACACCGCGTAGCGCAGGCCCCCCGAAACGAAAGAAGTCCGGCCCCGCCGCCCTACTGCCAAGGGACTGCCGACGGAACCGGACTACTACGCAACCCGAAAGGAACGTGCGTTGCCTCAGCTTACACATACCGAGGATGCGGACGCATCCGCCGGCGACGTCCCGGAGGTCGGCGAAGACGGCCGCTGGGTCGGCACCGACTCGTGGGCTGCGACCGCGACCGCCTCGAAGATCCCCGGAATGCTCGGCCTGAACAAGCCAGGATGGGACCAGCGCAAGGCGACCTGGCTCAAGATGCAGCACGCCCGCAAGTTCCCCCGCAAGAGCAACGCCTCGCAGAAGCGCGGGAACTACCTCGAGGCGGCGTTCTTCGCGATGTGGTTCGAGCAGAACCCTGACTGGGAGCCGATCAGCGACGGCGAAATCACCTTCACCCGCGACGACCTCGGCTTCCCGGCTGCAGCGACGCCCGACTTCCGCGCGAAGAACCGCGTCACCGGCGAGGAACTGAACCTCGAGGGGAAGACGCTCGGCGGCAACGGCGACCGCGAGGCATGGGGCGAACCGGGCACCGACCAGGTGCCGCTGTACTACCTGATCCAGGTGTACTGGCAGATGATCGTCAGCGGCGACCGCCGCGCCTTCGTCGTCCGGTACGGCCCGTTCATCGACGACCTGCACACGTACGTCATCGTCTACGACGAGGCGATCGCCGCGAAGATTCTCGCCGGTGTCACCGCGTTCATGCAGTCGCTCGCCGACGACGTCGAACCCGAGAACGACGGTCTCGAATCCTCTTACAAGGCAATGCAACGCGTCTACACCGACACGGCGCTGTTGAAGGCCGACGAGGACTGGGAAGTCAGCCTCGACTTCGCGATCGACTTCACCACCCGCCTGCTGAGCTTCGACCTCGCGGAGGCCGAGCTGTTCCGCGGCCGCGCCGACGCCCTCAAGATCGCGGGCAAGGCGAAGCGCCTGGTAGTGAAGCTGCCCCCCGAAATCGGCAAGTCGGGGAAGCCGCTCAAGGCGAAGAACCTGATCATCGCGTCGCGGCAGATCAAGGGCGGCACGGCGTCGATCGTCCGGCCGAAGACCCCGGTCACCCTCGAGAAGCTCCGCGAACTGCAGGCCCTGCGCGCCGCTGCCGAAGCGCAGGAATCCGCAGCCTGACCGGCTGCCCCGAAACCCTCACCACTACCCCGAAAGGCACTGCCATGACGACCCCGAACCTCCCCGCCACCCTCGACGAGAACATCCGCTGGTGCACGAACATGGCGAAGTCGTCCATGCTGCCCCGCCAGTACCAGGAGCAGCCCGCCAACCTGCTGTTCGCCCTCGAGTACGCCGACGCACTCGGCGTCTCCCGCATGTCCGCCCTGACCAGCATCCACGTGATCGAGGGCAAGCCGTCCGCGTCGGCCGACCTGATCGCCGCGCTGATCCGCCGCGCCGGGCACCGGCTCCGCGTCAGCGGCGACGACCACCGCGCCGTCGCCGAGCTGATCCGCGCCGACGACCCCGACTTCACGTTCAAGGTCGAGTGGACGATGGCCCGCGCGCAGGCTGCCCAGCTCACCGGCAAGGCGATGTGGAAGAAGTACCCGGCCGCGATGCTGCGCTCCCGCGCGATCAGCGAAATCGGCCGCATGGGTGCGTCCGACGTGCTCATGGGCATGATCTACACCCCCGAGGAGCTGGGCGCGGTGATCGACGAGTCCGGCGAGGCTGTGCTCGACGCCAACACCGGCACGGTGCAGATGGTGCAGGCCGTCGCCGAGCGCACCGACAGCCCGCAGCAGCAGGCGCAGCCCCAGCAGCGCCAGCAGCAGCCCCAGCGTGAGCGGGAGGTCCACAAGTCCGGCAACGAGGCCCTGGGCGCCGCACTGGGCGACCAGGCCGCCGCAGAAGACCCTGCCGCCGTCGAGGCCGCCGCCGCCGCCCTGATGAAGCGCATCGAGGAGTCGAACGACGTCGACGAACTGCGCGACATGTGGCGCGAGGCCGCGCTCCTCGGCCCCGAGCACGGCCCGGCCGCGCAGCAGCTCGCCGCCGCCCGCGTCGAGGACGTCAAGAAGGCGTGGGAGGCCGCTGAGGCGAAGGCCGCCGAGAACGCGCAGCAGGCCGTCCAGCAGGAGCTGGGCGCCGAGAACATCCAGGACGCCGAGACCGTCGACCTGCCGAACGCCGCCGCAGCCGAGGCGTAGCCCTCCCCCCACCCCCACGGGGCCGGTGCGTCACTGCCGACGCACCGGCCCCGCCCCACACGCAACCCGGAGGCCCCCATGACCGACGACACGATCGCCCACGGCACCTACCGTGGCGCAGCGGCGCACATCAAGAACGGCGAGAAGCCCTGCGACGCCTGCAACGACGCCCGCACGGCCTACATGCGCGACCACCGCATCCGCACCGGCAAGACGACCAGCACCCGCCTCGGATACGGCACCCTCGCGAAGCTGCTCGAGAGCGCGCCGGCAACCATCCGCGATCGCGTCGCCGCCGAACTCGGCTCCGAGCACCTCGACGCGATCCTGCAGGTGCACGCCCCGCACCTGCTGCAGCACGAGGAAGGCGACGCCCGCGACATCCCGGCGCACCTCGACGAACAGGGCCTCATCTCGGGCAAGTACGCCGACAACGCGTTCCGGTTCCTGCGGGCGCTCCGCGGGTTCGACCCCGCCGACGCGCTCACGCAGCGCGACCGCGCCCTGCTCGTAAAGCTGCTCGTCGAGCACTTCGCCTGGACCGATCAGCAGGTCGCATCCCTGACCAAGCTCAGCTACCACACGGTTGTGCGCATCCGTGAGCGCCTGCAGCTGCCCGCCAACCGCCCCTCCGACCGGAAGCCCGCCTAGACACAATGGCTCGCGAACATGCCCCGCTCCGTCTCGACATCATGGGCGACGACGACTTCCGCGACCTGACCCCGGCCGCCCAGCACCTCTACTTTCTGCTGCTCATCGACGCGAAGCTGTCCTACTGCGGCGTCACTGACTGGCGGCCGAAGCGCATCGCAGCGCGCGCGAAAGGCTGGACCCCGGAAGACGTCGTCGCGGCCGCCCGCGAACTCGCTGAGGGCCTGTTCGTCGTCGTCGACGAGGCAGTCGAGGAAGTCCTGGTGCGGTCGTTCATCAAGCACGACGGGCTGATGAAGAACCCGCGCATGGCCGTGTCGATGATGCTCGCGTACGCCGGCGTGGAGTCGAAGGAACTCCGCGGCGTGGTCGTGTTCGAGGTCGCGAAGCTGCGCGCGAACCAGCCCGATCTGGCGTGCTGGGAATCGAAGTACAGCGGCGAGAAGCTGCGGCAGATGCTGCGCCGCGACTCGATCGACCCGGCCGATTACCCCACCGGTTTCCGTGCCGTTTCCCCCGAGGTTTCGGGGTCGGTTAACCCCGAGGTTTCCGGGTCGGTTTCCCCCGAGGTTAACCCCCAGGTTAAGGGGTCGGTTTACCCTAAACCCACCCCTAACGTTTACCCCAAGGTTTACGGGTCCACTTCCCCTGCTCCTACTCCTGCTCCTACTCCAAGTACCTCTAACGAGGTACTTCAAAAAACATGCTCGACTCCGTCGAGCGAGTGCGAGCCGATCGACGCGGAGGTCGTCGACGAGGACGGCTACGCGTACCCCGCCGACCTGCTGCAGCCGACCGAACCCGAACCGGCACCGATGCCCGCGACCGAACCGGCCGGGTTCGCCGACTGGTACGCGGCCTACCCGCGCAAGGTCGGCCGCAAGGCTGCCGCGAAGGCGTACGCGACGGCCCGCAAGACGCACACGGGGGCGCAGCTGCTGCTGGCGGTGCGCCGGTACGCCGCGGACCCGAACCTGCCCGAGAAGAAGTTCATCCCGCACCCGTCCACGTGGCTGAACGAGGGCCGCTGGGACGACGAGCCGGAAGCGGCGCCGGTCGCGCTGCAGTCGCGCCGTGAGCGGCAGTTCGCCGAAGCGGGCGACCGCATCGCGGCCGCGGTCGCCGGCGGCGCACCGAACCCGCTGGCGCTGATCGACGCCGTCCTCAGCGGCGACCAGCAGGCGATCGGCGGTGTCGCATGACGTGGAACGACGCGATGGCCGAGGCCCTGTGCGCGCTCATCGCAGGCTTCGATCAGCGGTTCGAGACGGGCACGCCGACGACGACGGCCTGGCGGATCGCGGCGAACGCGGGCGGCTGGGACTTCAAGGCTGCGCTCGAGGCTGTGCAGCGGATTTACACCCGGCCGCTTGCGCCGGACGAGAACCTGCCGCGCATCGTGCCCGGCCACGTGACGACCGCGATGCGACAGGCCCGGCCGGGCGGCAGCGGCCCGCGGTCGGTCGCCGAGCTGCGCGCGCGGCAGCCCGCCGGGACCGGGTCGTCGCCCGAGCATCGTCGCCGTCTGCTGGCTGGCGTCGCGGCCGAACTCGAAGCGCGCGGGGTGCGATCGCGGGTCCAGGCCCGGAAACCGGCGTGGGACGCGGACCGGGTGCTGCCGGACGTCGACGCCCCGGCTGCGCTGCCCGCGGCGCCGGTCGACCTCGACGCCGCCCGCACCCGGTTGCGCGCAATGACGCGTAACGGCTCTGACGGCCCCTCTGGCGCGTTCAGCGGGCGCCAGGTGTGAACTTATGCCGGGCCGGGGGTGTTCGTGCGCTCACGGCCCGGCTGGGGCCTGTTTTCGCGTAGCTGAGCGAGCCTGATCCGCCGCGAGTCGCCCGATTCCGCTCGGTGAGTCCGTTACGCAGGCAGTTTGCAATGTTGCGTAATTGTGCGTAACGTGATGCGCAACGCACCGCCCCTACCGCACCGAAAGGCCCTCGAAATGACTGCAACCGTCACCGAACCCGACCTCGTCGCCGGCATCTTCGAAATCTCCGCCTACCACACCGACGACGCAGGTCAGAGCTTCGCAACCGTCGTCCTCGAGAACGGCGACGTCGTCGACGCCGACATCATCGACGTCATGCTCGCGGCGGCCTGACATGGAGCGCATCGACTACCCGCCCCACATGCCCCGCAAGGGCACCCTCGTCGGCCCGGTCCTGCGCTTCCGCGGGCAGCCGGTCGCCGTCGACCGCAGCGCGCCGCAGGACACCAGCGACCCGCGCTGGAACAACTGCACCGACCACCACCTCGCCTGCGACTGCCGCGAAGCCGAGCAGAACGAAGCCCTCAACGAGCTGCGGTCTGAGTGGCGCACGCTCCGGGCCGTCCTCGAGGCGCAGCTCGCCGGGCACCCGACCGAGGTCTACGTCGACGGCGACCGCCGGACCGACCTCGATTGCAAGTGCCAGCTCTGCGGGTTCGCCCGCGCCGCCCACGTCGTCCCGTTCGCGAACCAGCACGACCGCTGGTCCCGCCCCCGCTTCTGACCTGCAAGGACACCGCCATGACTGACACTCGCCCCGCATCCTCGCCCGCCGACGGCGACCCGGTCGCCCCCTCGCCCGCCGACATCCAGACGCTCAAGCAGTGGGGCATCCAGTCGCCCGACGGCGACTTCCACTGGGACCGCATCTCGATCGACGGCTTCACGTTCGAGATTCGCGGGAACGGCCTGCACTCGATCGAGCAGCGCCTGAGTCAGTTCGCCGAGAAGCTGCACCTCAACCCGACGGAGTTTCGCCGCCAGTACCGGCTCGTGTCGCGCGACGTCGTCGTGAACTACGCGCCGAGCAAGTTCTGTCGCACCCTCGACTAGCGCCGCACGTTGCGTCATATTCGACCCCCTGACCTCTGCGTTTGTCATGGGGTCGTTTATGACCTAATGTTCAACACGTCAAACAAGCCCCCTGCCACGGCGAAAGGCACACAATGAGCATCCCCGAAATCCACGTCGCAACCCTGGCCGACTACACCAACGGCCACGTGAACTCCGCATGGCTCGAACTCCACCCCGACGAGCCGCTCGACGCGCAGGTCGCCGAACTCCGCGCCCGCTCGTACTGCGCCGACCCCGAGGAGCTGATCATCCTCGACACCGAGAACTTCCAGGGCATCGACATCCACGAGTCCATGCCCCTCGACCAGGTCGCCAAGGTCGGCGAACGCCTCCGCACGCACGGCGCCCCCTACGCCGCCTTCGTGCGCTACGCACTCGGCGGCAGTGACGACCCCTACGCCTACGAGCCGGTCCGGTTCATCGGCGAGTACGACGACCTCGAGGCATGGGCCGAAGACGTCACCGACGGCCTGCTGCCGCTGCTCGGCGCGACCGTCGCCGCCTGGGGCCGCAGCAAGCGCGTTCCGGTCTCCGTGGACGACCGCACGAACCTGCGCGACATCCGCCACGCCCTGCAGATCGACGGCGAAGCACTCGCGCTGATCGCCGAAGTGAACTGGGGCTATACGTTCGCCGAACACAACGGCAAGGTCTTCGCCTTCTCCAACTGATCGACACCCCGGCGGCGGGGCCGACTGCCCGGCCCCGCCCCCCGACCCCGAAGGGAACCCCGATGGACGCAATTCGCCAGCGCAAGAACGAATCCACCGCCGACTACCGGCGCCGGAACTCCTGGATGCGCCTGAACCTCGCCGCCGGACGCCACGTCGAGCAGCGGCAGGAATGCGGCTGCCGCTCCTGCCCGAAGTGCGCCGACGCCCGCGACTTCCTGCACACCGCCCGCGAGCTGTACGCCCTCGACGCGATCGCGCAGGACCCCGCCCGCGAACCGGGCCTGCGTCACATGCTCGGGGCCGCAGCATGACCGCCGCCGTCTACAACCCCGCACCCCCTGACGCCTCCCTGTTCGTCTACCGCCTCAGCAGCTACCACGCACAGCGCGTCACTCACGGCGGCGTCACCCGCGACATCTGCATCCAGTCCGTCGACGACACCCTCGGCCTCCCCCTCGTCGTCGGCGGCGTGCATTGGTACCCGCTCCTGCGCCCCGGCACCACCCTCCGTAACCGCCACGACGTGCAGTGGCACGCCGTGTTCGGCGAGACCTTCCGTGACCGCAGGCAGTACACCCTCACGTACGACAACGGCCCCGCTTGCGACCCCGGCTGGTACCTCAGCCTGCACCCGAGTTCGACCGGGCACGGCATGTTCCCCGCCTGGCAGGCCGCCCGCCGGCGGGACGCCATGAGTCGCTTCGCCGTCAACCTCCCCGCGCATCTCGCCCGACCCTGAAAGGCCCCCCGACATGGCACGACACGCGTTCAAGCGCCGCCCCCGCAACGTCCCGCAGATCAGCGTCCTGGGCCTCGCCCGCCGACTCGAACGGCAGGACGCCGCCGCCGACCACTCGCAGCTCATCGCCGACCTGATCGTCGGCCGCAAGCGCGACGGGCACGACATCACGACCGAGCTGCGCATGGAAGCCGAGCACATCGAGAAGCTGAACCAGCTCCGCGGTGTCGACGGCGCCCGCCCTGCACCGCAGCTCGCCGACCTCGTCGACGCCGCCTAACGCGCCCGTTACGCGCACCGAACCGCGTACCGACTGGACATGATGCGCAACATCGCGTAACGTACCGAATCGAGCGGCAAACTCCCCCAGGCTGCCGCCCACCACCCCCCCCAGGCACGAAAGCCCCGACCGGGCACCCTCCGGCCGGGGCTTTCGTGTCACCACACCCGGAAGGCCCCGCGTGCTGACGCAGCCCCTCGCCGTGCTCACGGTCGCCGACTTCATGGCGGCCGGGATGCCCACCCCCGAAGTGCTCGAACTGTTCGCAGGCCCCGGCGGCTGGTCCACCGGCCTCCGCCGAGCAGGCTTCACCGGCACCGCCCTCGGCGTCGAGTACGACAAAGACGCCTGCGCGACCGCCGTCGCCGCCGGACACCACCGCCTGCAGGCCGACGTCAGCAAGCTCGACCCCCGCATCTTCGGCCGCGTCGAGGGCCACATCTGCTCCCCGCCCTGCCAGGGCTTCTCCCCCGCAGGCAAGGGCCGCGGCCGCGCCGACGCGCACCTGCTGCTCGACGCCCTCACCCGCGTCACCTGCGGCACCGACCTCGACGCCGCAATCGCCGAGCTGCACGACTCCATGACCGACGACCGGTCCCTGCTCGCCCTCGAACCGCTCCGGTACGCGCTCTACACCGCGCCGAGCTGGGTCGCGTGGGAGCAGGTGCCCGCCGTCCTCCCGATCTGGGAGGCCTGCGCCGTCGTCCTGCGTCGGTTCGGGTACACCGTCGACACCGGCATCCTGCAGGCCGAGCAGTACGGCGTCCCCCAGACCCGCAAGCGCGCGATCCTCGTCGCGCACGCCCCCTGGATCACGACCCCGGCGCAGCTCCCCCGGCCGGTGCACTCCCGGTTCCACTCGACGAACCCCGGCAAGATCGACGCCGGATTCCCCCGCTGGGTGAGCATGGCGCAGGCCCTCACCTGGGGCATGACCGAACGCCCCTACCCGACCATCGCGCCCGGCACCGGCCAGGGCGGCACCGACGCGCAGGCCCTCGGCGGCTCGGGTGCCCGCGCGACCGTGCAGGCCGAACGCGAGGCCGGACGCTGGATCGAGAAGGACTGGGACGACGCCCCCGAGCACTGGAACCGGCCGTTCCGGCGGCTGCGCGTGCTCGCGCCGGCGGGCACCAGCTCGACGATGGTCGACCCCCGGCCGCTCGACTTCCCGGCGCCGACGATCACCGGGAAGGGCACCGCGGAGTGGGGCGAGCGGACCACCCGTGCGCCCGGCCCGAAGTCCCGCGACCCGCAGGGCAAGCGCGTGTCGATCGCAGAAGCGGCCGTGCTGCAGTCGTTCCCGCCCGACTACCCGTTCCAGGGGAACAAGACGGCGCAGTACCGGCAGGTGGGTGACGCGGTGCCGCCGCTGCTCGCGGCCGCGGTCCTCGGCCCGGTCCTCGCGGCCGCGGCGAAGCGCCCGACGCTCGAGGTGGCGGCGTGACGCCCGCGTACCGGGCTGCGCGCCGACTGCGTATCGCGCGCGTACTCCGCGCAACGCGCCGCCGACGCCCGAACATGACCGTTACGCAGGCCGTTTGTAATAGTGCGTAACCGTGCGTAATATTGCGTCACGTCAGGCCGGAAGGCCCCGACGCCCCTACCACGACCATAGGAAACGCGCATGTACGCACTCGCAACGCCCGCGCAGTCCGCCGCCCTCGTCGACCTCGGCCTCCCCGCGCCGGCGGCAGACCTCACGTACTGGATCAACCCCGACCCGCGCAGCGGATGGGAAATCGAGTACACGTGCGCCGAAGTCACGACCGGCTGCCGCTGGACCGACTACGGCCCCCTCCCCGACGAGAACATCCGCACCTTCCCGCGACGGCGGCGCGGCCGCCACATCACGGGCCTCTCCCCCCGCCTCGACGACATCCTCGCGAGCGCCGACCGCTACGAGGAAGGCCCCGTCGAAGTCACCATCTCGGCGCGGATGCTCCCCGAACCCCTCCGCGGCGCGTAACCGAGCGTCGCGGCGCACCAAGGAGATTCACCCCAATGCTCGACATCCACCCCGACGCCCCCCGCGTCACCCTCGTCTCCGCGCCCGGCTGTGGCCGCTGCAACGTCGCCGCCCGCGACATGACGAAGCGCGGCATCCCGTTCGACAAGGTCGACGGCACCGTCGACACCGAATGGGGCGACCGCGCGAAGGCCCTCGGCTACCTCGGCGCACCCGTCACCATCTGCGGCGACATGCACTGGGACGGCTACCGCGAGAACAGGATCGACGAACTCGAGCAGGCGCTCACCAACTGGACGCCGGACACCCCGGCGCTCACCAACTGAAAGGAACCAGCATGGCTGGCGAAACCATCATCACCGTCATTGGCAACCTGACCGCCGACCCCGAGCTGCGGTTCACCCCGGCCGGTGCCGCGGTCTGCAACTTCACCGTGGCGTCGACCCCCCGCAACTTCGACAGCAACACGAACGAGTGGAAGGACGGCGAGGCCCTCTTCCTGCGCTGCAACATCTGGCGCGAGCAGGCCGAGAACGCCGCCGAGTCGCTGACCAAGGGCACCCGCGTGATCGTGTCCGGCAAGCTCAAGCAGCGCAGCTATGAGACGAAGGAAGGCGAGAAGCGCACCGTCGTCGAACTCGAGGTCGACGAGGTCGCGCCGTCGCTCAAGTACGCGACCGCCCGCGTCAACAAGGCGGGCCGCGGCGGCGGTGGCGGCAACGGTGGCGGCTCGAACGGCCAGTTCAACCGCCCGTCGCAGGGCCAGCAGTCGCAGTCCGACCCGTGGGGTTCGGCCCCGCAGGCGGGCGGCTTCGCGGGCGGCGACGAGCCTCCGTTCTGATCTGAGCCGAGTCGGGGGGCGGTGCCCTCGCCCCCCGGCCGGTCCGGTCCCGCCCCTACCGCAGGAACCCACCATGACCACGTTCGTAAACGCCCTCCCCGCCCACGCGGCCCCGCCGCAGACCCGTGCCCGGCACGCCGAGAACCGCGCGTTCGCCGACGAGCTGCGCGCGAACCCCGGCCGCTACGCCGAGTATCCGCACGACGTCGTGCACCTGCACGGCCTGCGGCACCGCATCAACCGCGGCAAGGACGCCGCGTTCGGACGCGGGTTCGACGCCCAGATTCGTAACGGCGTCGTGTACGTCGCCTACACCGGCAAATAGCCCCCTACCACCTGAAAGGCCCACGCCATGAATGCTGCTCGCACCGAAGTCGCGCAGGTAATCGCCGACCACCTCGCCACCGGCGATCGCCTCGACGCGCTGCTCCCGATCGCACTCGCCGAGCGCGCTGCAGAGCTCTCCCCGGCCGCTCGCACGCTCGTGCTCGACAGCGACCACCCCGGCGAGTTCTACGTCACGAGCCTGCTCGACGCCGACGGCACCAACGTGCTGCCCGCCGACTTCGACCACCTGACCGACGAACTCTCCACGCTCGCGTTCAGCCTGCGGGTTGCCCCGTACGACAACGACACTCGCGACTGGCGGCTGCCCCTCCCCGCGCTGGCAGGTGCGAAGTGATCTCGAACAACGGAAGCCCCGAAGTCCTCACGGCCACTGACCTGTTCGCCGGCGGCGGCGGAAGCAGCGAAGGACTCGAGCAGGCCGGAATCCACGTCCGCATCGCCGCGAACCACTGGGACGTCGCCGTCGCCACCCACAGCGCCAACCACCCGCACACCGAGCACCGCATCGCGAACCTGTCCGAAGTCGACTGGCGCACCTTCCCCCGCACCAACATCCTGTGGGCCTCCCCGTCGTGCGTCTGGCACGCCCGGTCCGGCGGCCGCAAGAAGCCCGACGCCGACGTCGAGCTGCAGCGCGACGACCCCGGCAGCGTCGACCGGGCGACCGCCTTCGCCGTGATCGCCGCGACCGAGGTGCACGAATACGACGCCGTGATCGTCGAGAACGTGCCCGAGTTCCAGGACTGGACCCTCTACCAGTGGTGGCTCGACGGGATGCGCGCCCTCGGCTACGTCGAGCAGGTCGTGATCCTGAACGCGACCGACTTCGCGATGCCGCAGCACCGCGTCCGGTACTTCGCGGTGTTCACCCGCACCGGCGACGTCGACCTCACGCTGCCCGACATGCCGCGCGTGCCCGCGAGCTGGATTCTCGACCCGAACCCCGGCAAGCTCGTCACCCGGTCGCTGTACGTCGACAACCAGCTCGCGCAGATCACCGAGCGCAACGTGCCGCACCTGGTCACGTACCGGCGCAACGCGAAGGCGAAGCGGGCCGACTCGTACCCCCTCGCGTGCATCACCGCCGGCGGGAACCATCACGGCGTCGCCACCCTCACTGACGAGGGGATGCGGTTCCGCATGTTGACGAACCGCGAATGCGCCCGCGCGCAGGGCTTCCCGGACTCGTACCAGTTCACCGGCCGGGCCGACGAGGTGAAGAAGCAGATCGGCAACGCGGTGCCGGTGCACGTCGCGAAGTGGCTCGGCGAGCGTGTCGGTGCGGCGATCGCTGCAGCCGATTCGCCCCCGGCCGCAGCCTGACACATTGCACAGTTTGTGACCCCACGCTGCAGGTTTGCACATGGGGTCACAAACGCCGTATCGTTACCGGCAGCAGGGCACACCGCCCCGCAGGCAAGACCCCTACCCCGAAAGGCAATACACATGCACAACAACACCGCCGCAGTCGCCGAGTTCCGCACCGCCGTCGCCGCACTCGAAGGCGTCGAGGTAGCACCCGCCGCAGCGAGTAACGCACTCGACGCCGCGTGCCGCATCATCGACGGCCCGCAGCCCGACGTGACCGCGTTTCGCGCCGCCGCAGCCCGCTTCGCCGACGCCGACAACGACGAGGCCGCCCTTGACGCCGCGCAGGAGGCGGTCGACGCCGCCCTGCGCTACTTCGACGCGATTCGCCCGTAGTACCGCACCCCCCCAGGCCGGGCCGCACACCGCGGCCCGGCCCCCCACAAGCCCACCTCACGGACGGACAGCAGCATGTCGAGCTTCGCCCCTACCGCCGAACAGGCCCACATCCACGAACTCTTCCGCACCGGCGGCAGCCTCCGCGTCCGCGCCGGTGCCGGAACCGGCAAGACCTCCACCCTCGTCCAGCTCGGCGGCATCCTCGAGGAGCAGCAGCGCGTCGGCCTCTACATCGCGTTCAACTCCTCGATCGCGAAGGAAGCAGGCAGCAAACTGCCCGGCAGCGTCGCCGCCCGCACCGCGCACTCCCTCGCGTTCAACTACATCGCGAAGCACCCCGACCACGCGCCCCTCATCGACAAGCTGAACGCGGGCCGCGTCCCGTTCCACATCACCCGCGAACGCTTCAACATCCGCGGCGCAGGCTTCACCGGCGCCGACGGCGAGCGCCGCTACCTGTCCGCGTTCGTACTCGGCCGCCACGCCGCGAAGACCGTCGACGAGTTCTGCAAGACCGCCGACCCGCAGATCGCCGCGAAGCACGTCCCCCGCGTGACCGGCATCCACCGCGACGGCCACATGAGCGTCGTCGACGTCGTCCTCCCGATCGCCCGCGCAATGTGGGCCGACCTGCTCAGCCCGTACGGCACCGGCAGCACCTTCACGCACTCGCACTACCTCAAGCTGTGGCAACTGCAGTACCCGATCTTCGGCCCCGAAGGTGCCGCCCTGTTCGTCGACGAAGCGCAGGACATTAGCCCGGTCCTCGCCGACGTGATCGAGAACCAGAAGCACCTGCAGGTCGTATGCGTCGGCGACAGCGCCCAGGCGATCTACCGGTTCACCGGCGCAACGGATTTCATGTCGACGTTCCCCGCCGAGCACACCGGCAACCTCAGCCGCTCGTGGCGGTTCGGCGACCGCATCGCCGACGCCGCCAACCACATGCTCGGCGCGCTCGGCGACGACCTGCGCCTGACCGGGAACCCCGGACTCGACTCCGTCGTCGACCGCGGCGCAGCCGATTTCGACGCGATCCTCACCCGCACGAACGGCGCCGCCCTCGCGCAGGTGATCAAGGCGCTGCAGCGCGGCGAGCGCGTGCACCTCATGGCGGACACCCAGTACGCGTCGAACTTCCTCGACGCCGCCGAGAAGCTGATGGCAGGCGAGAAGCCCAGCTTCGCCGACTTCGCAGCGTTCGATACCTGGGAGCAGGTCGTCGAGTACGCCGAAGAAGCGAGCGACGCCTCCGACTGGAAGACCCTCATCAGCCTGCTCGAGGACCACACCGTCGACGACCTGCGCGCAGCGTTCGGCGGCACCGTCAGCGAACGCGACGCCGAGCTGACGATCTGCACCGCGCACAAGTCGAAGGGCCGCGAGTGGGACCGGGTGCTGCTCGACGACAGCCTCGCCGTCACCCTCACCCGCGCCGAGGACATGCTCGAAACCGAGCCGAGCAACCGCGAGCTGGCAGCGAAGCTCCGCGACGAGCAGATGCTGTCGTACGTCGCGATCACCCGCGCGCAGCAGGTGCTCAACCCCGGCCGCCTGCTCGACGCGAACCGCAACGTCTCGGCCGCGTTCACGGTCGGCGCCACGAACCGCATGGACCGCGCGCTCGCCCTCACCCGCTAACCCCCCCCACCCATCCGGCGGCACAGGCCCAGAAACGGCGCCTGTGCCGCCACCAGCATCCAGAAAGGCCCCTACCGCATGACAACCCTCACCCGCCCCCTCTTCACCGGCACCTGGGAGCCTGACGAGGATGTCGCCACCGCCGACCTCGCACCCCGCCGCCGCGCCGACTCCGTCAGCTTCGCCCGCCCGAACTCCGTCGCCGACCGCGTCCCCGACTGGATCGAAGACGCCCGCTTCCTCGTGGCGAGCGGCGTCACCGAAGCGAGCCTCATCGCGAAACGCATCGGCTGCACTGCAGGCACCTACCTCGAACACGTCGCCCCGCACGTCGACATCCCCCGCCCCCTGAACGACCGCCGCGCCGCCGCATCCCTCGAACGCCTGATCACGTCCGGCGACACCTTCGACATGGGCGCCGTCCCCTCACCCGACAGCGACCACTACCTGCAGGGCCTCGTGAACACCGCTGTCGCACAGGCCCGCATCGTGAAGGTCGGCTACGAGCGGCACACCTCGCGCACGTTCTGGCGCGGCACCACCCCCGACGAGCAGGCCGCGATCCTCGCCGAGCGCGCCGCCGAGACCGAGAAGAAGCAGAAGGCCGCCGCCGAGCGCAAGCTCGCGAAGGAACGCGCCCGCCGAGCAGCAGCCGCGAAGAAACGCGACCAGGCCGTCGCCGACGCCCGCCGCGCAGCCGAAGCCGCCCACCTCGCGGCCGAAGCCGAAGCCGCCGGCGGACGGATCGAGAAGGTGGAGAAGGTCACCCACTGCATCCTGTGTGAGCGCCCCGTCGTCTACGACCGCGACCTCCCCGAAGGCGCCGCACTGCCCGCAGGCACCGTCCGGCACAACTCCCGCGGCCGCTGCAACGCGTGCACCCTCAAGCAGAACCGCGAACGTGCCCGCAACGGCGAACTGAGCGAGTACCAGGCATCCGTCGAAGCCGCCGCGCAGCTGTTCGCCGAGGCCCGCCCGATTCGACACATCGCGAAGGCCGTCGGCCGCGACGAGAAGACCGTCCGCCGCTGGCGCGACAAGGGCCTGCTCGCCGCTGCATAATCTGCCACGCCCGAAACCTTTAGCGTCGGAAGGCGTGACCTCTCAGCTGTTTTCGTTCGAGGGTGCCAGCGACGACACCGCCGTGGTGATCGTCGACGGCACCCCGAGCGAGTACGACGCCTACAACGGCGCCCAGTTCCACCTCCTGTCCAAGCACGGGCAGATGCAGGTATCTCTCGACCTCGACAACGACTCCGGTTGCTGGATGGTCGCCGTCGGCCAGACTTCCGAGGCGCACCCCGTGCCGAGCTGGCCCATCGCCCTCGAGCAGTCGAAGGACTGCGACTACGCCGTGCGCGTGACGATCACCGCGCCGGCGGACGCTCAGGTGGTGATGACTCGGTGAGCATCGCCGATACCCTCGCGGCCGCGGCCGCCGAGCCTGCAGCCCGCAAGCGGTGCGCCGTCGGGAAGTGGCTCGACAAGCAAACGCCCGCCGACCGCGACGGCATCCTCGATTGGGTTGCCGAGGGCCGCAGTCGAAACCAGCTGCACCGCCTGCTGCGCGACAAGCACCGGTTCCCGTTCGGCGTGTCCGCCCTGAACAACCACCTCGCCCCGCGGTGCGGCTGCGAGTACCCCGAGCCTGCCGATGGGTGAGCCGGAAGACGCGCGGTTCGACGCCGACACCCGGATCGCCTGGCAGTTCGACGCGCTCGAGCAGGCCCTCGCGCTCGCGATCGACAACGCCTCACGGCCGATCCCTGAGGACCACGGCCTCGCGATCAACAGGTGCATGGCCGAGCAGGGCGACCTGATCCTCGAGGTGTTCACGGCCCGACCGATCGGCGGCGAATGGTCCGCCCCGCAGCGTCGCGTCCTCGACGGCCGCAGCCTGTTCGACGAAACGATGTTCAGTGAACCCGACTGACCCGAACGAGACCCGCGACCGCCGCGACGCCGACCTGCGCGTCGAATGCCTGTTCCAGATGCTCGAGCAGCAGCTCGCGCACGACGAGAAGGCGGCCCGCGTGCCGGTCGGCACCCGCACCCACATCGTCTGCCGCGCAGAGAGCGGCGCCCTGCGCCTCCGTGTGAGCGCCCGCGCCGCCGACGGCCAATGGATCGACCTGCAGCGGCGAGTCTTCCCCGCCCGCACCGACCCCCCTCGAGGTGAGACCCCCTGAGCATGACCGACCGGCAGATCGCACGCGTCTGCCACGAAGCGAACCGCGCCGTCCAGATCATCAACCGCGACGGCTTCGCGAATAGGCACTGGCCCGCCCTGTCGAAGGAGATGCGCGCGAGCGCCGAGGACGGTGTCGCGAAGGCGCGCGCCGGCGCCACCCCCGAGGAGCTGCACGAGTCGTGGTGCGAGTTCAAGCGCGAGCGCGGCTGGGTGTTCGGCCCCGAGAAGAACGAGCGCCTCAGGACGCATCCGTGCCTCGTGCCGTACGCCGACCTACCCGAGCGCGAGCGCGTCAAGGACCGCCTGTTCCATGCGATCGTGCAGGCCCTCGCGTGAGCATCGCCGCGACACTGCACGCCGCCCGCCGCGAAAGCCCGTACGCGACCGCGCCGACCGCAGTGTCCACCGTCGCCGGTAAGGGCAAGGTCGACCTCACCCCCGACGGCGCCGAGGTCCGCGACGTCGTCGTCGACGCCCCGATCGTCGACGACTGGACGCCAGTGTTCGCCCTGTTCAAGCTCGACGCGAGCGTGTTCGAGGTCGTCGACGACACCGTCCGCATGTCGACGTGGCAGCAGTCGAAGGCCACCGACGACGGGCAGCGCGACGTCGTGCAGCTGTACTCGTACAGCGCCCGGTTCCGCCGCCGCCCCGAGGGCCTACTCCCCGCCGCCGACGTCGAGGCCCACATGGCCCGAATGCGCGACTGGCGACTGCCCCGCCGCATCCGCCGCACCTCAGGTGCCCGCACCGACGGCCCCGAAGTGACCGCCGTCGTCAACCTCGCCGACATCCAGGGCGGCAAGGCCGAAGGCGGGAACACCGGTGTCGCCGCGACCCTGCAGCGTCTCACCGACGGCCTCGAGAACACGCAACGCTGGCTCGACCGGCAGCGCCTCGACCACAACATCACCGAGGTGTTCCTGGTCAACAACGGCGACCCGATCGAAGGCTGTGACGGCAACTACGCGAACCAGCTGTTCAAGGTCGAACTCGACACCCGCGGCCAAATGAACTTCGCGCTCGACGCGTGGGAGCTGTACGCCCGCACCCTGTTCCCGCAGTTCGAGAAGGCCCGGTTCGTGTCGGTGCTGTGCAACCACGGCGAGTTCGGGCGCATGGGCGGCCCGAAGAACCGCACCGGCGACGCCGACAACGCGGGCGGGTTCCTCGCCGAGACCCTGCAGCGCATCATGCGTGAGCGCGCCGAGTTCGACCACGTGCAGTGGACGATCCCGCACGACGAGATGAACGTGTACGCGACGACCGCCGGTGGAATCCGCATGGGGTTCAACCACGGCCACAAGATCGCAGGCAACGACGCCGGCGGGTTCGAGAAGTGGCTGAACGGGCAGGTCCGCGGTGACGACCTCGCGCACGCCGTGCAGGTGTGGGTGACGGCGCACCGGCACCACTTCGCCTGCTGGGACTTGGGCAGCTGCAGCGCGTTCCAGTGCCCGTCGCTCGACGGCGGGTCGAAGTGGCTGCGCGACATGACCGGCCGGTTCAGCCGTTCGGGCGTGCTCGCGTTCCTCGCTAACCCCGCGGACCCGCTCGGCTGGTCCGACTTCGCTTTCCTCTGATACCCAGGAGATAACCCTTGTTCGATCATCCACATACCGGCGCCCGCGAGTTCGCTGTCGGCGGCCCGATCTTCCGGCCGCTGAACCCGTACCTTCAAGGCCCGTCGAGGGCTGCCGAGCAGCGCCTGATGGACGGGCACCTGCGTGACCTGGCCGCGCAGCGCGACCGCGCCGTCGAACGCGCCCGCACGGCGAACGACCTCGCAGCAGCGCGCCTCGACCGCGCCAACGAGGCCGCCAGGCGCGCCGAGGCCGCCGAGGAACAGGTCGCCGAGCTGCGCGCCGCACTGCTCGACGCCCGCAAGGCGTGCAAGCGGCTCCGCGAGGAAGGCGAAACCCACGCCGACCGCGCCGAGCGCCGACTCGAACGCCTGCGCCGCCTGAACGGCGAACTGAACGAGGTGCGCGACACCGCGCACGGCCTGCGCCGCCAGCTCGACGCCGCACACGTGCAGCGGGCAACCGTCGCCGCACTGCCGCGCATCAACCTCACCGAGTGGTTCCAGACCGCCAAGCCCGCGATCCACCCCGACGCCCCGCAGCGCCCGACCCGACCCGGCCCGACCGACGAAGAGGTCGCCCGCAACGGCAAGCGCGCCATCAATGAGGTGTGGAAGGCGATCGCCACGAACGCGCAGTCGGCCGACCCCGACGCAGTGACCGCGGCCGCCGACCTGCTGACCGCGATCGGCAGCGCCACCGCCGACCTCGCCAAGGCCACCAAGAAGTAGCCCCCGAACACGAGAAAGCCCCCGCACCAGAAGGTGCGGGGGCTTCGTCGTTACTGGCTACTTGAGCAGCGAGCCGAACAGGTCCAGCGAGCCGAGCGAACCGGTGGCCGGGGCCTCGGTGTCGTCCTCGTCGCCCGGCTCCTCGACGTCGACGTCGTCCGCGATGTCAGCGGTCGGCGCCGGGGCCGGTGCCGGGTGCAGTTCGCCCTGCACGCCCTTGTAGATCGAGCCGCCGAAGTCGATCGAACCCAGCGAACCGGTGATGTACTCCGGCTCCTCGACAGGCTCCTCGGTGCCCGGCTCCTCGACCTCGTCCGCGATGTCAGCGGCCGGTGCAGGCTGCTGCGGCTTCGGCTGCAGGATCAGGAACAGCGAGCCGCCCACATCGAGCGAACCCAGCGAACCCGTGAAGCCCGGAACGGTCGTGCCCGGCTCCTCGGTGTCGACGTCGTCGCCCGCGGTCGCAGCGAACGCCGGTGCAGGCTCCGGAGCCGGTGCGGGCTTCTTGCCCAGCGAACCGAGCAGCGAACCGAGGTCCAGCGAACCCAGCGAACCCGCGGCCGGGGCGGCAGGCTCGTCAGTGTCGGGGGTGTCGACATCGCTCGCGGTCAGCTGAACGTCGTCAGCCGGGGCGGCTGTAGCGGTAGCGACGCCGACACCGCCGGCAACCAGAGCTGCAGCGGCAACGGCGCCGACAAGGGGCTTACGGATGGAGCTGATCATGGTAGGGACCTCTTCGTCAGTATGGAAACGGTACTGGGGGTGTCGTGACACCTCCGATGCCGTGAAAGCTAGCAGGTGTCGTGACACCCCTGCAAACTGGATTCCCGCGAGGTGTCACGACACCCGCCTGTACCGTGACCTGGGACGGAGCGATCGAAAGGGGGTGCTTCTGTCATGACAGCTGGCATGATGGGCCGCGTGCCCAACCAGCCGAAGACGAAGCAGCGGACCATCCGCATTCCTGATGAGGAATGGGAGGCTGTGAAGGCTGCCGCGGAGGCGAACGGCGAGACGGTGACCGATGTCGCGCGGGCTGCGTTCAAGCGGTACGTGCAGGCGACTGAGCGGCGCGGACGATCCACGGCACCTTCTGCGCGTCGGTGAGCTTCGACCACGGCAGGCCGCCCGGCCCCGCGTGCTCGGCGCGCAGCTCGGCCGCGAGGCGCACGACCTCGTCCGGGCGCAGGTTCAGGTGTTCGGCCGTTTCCTTGAACTCGGGCTGCTCGCGTTCAAGCTGAGCGGGTGGCCCCCAGTGCAGCCCGGCCCCGCCGAACGTGCCCGCGGGCGAGTGCTCGCGCACGAAGCTACGGATGAACCGGGACACGCCGGGGTGTGTCTCGTGCACGTAGACGGCCGTCGGCCACCAGCGATTGTCCCGCATCCAGGCGAGCGCGTCGGCGACACTACGGCCGTCGCCGAGCGTCATACGGTCGATCGCGATGCGCAGCGCGCGGTGCGAATCCAGTGTCTTGGTGATGTCGGTCGGCTGCGCCCACCGTTCGGGTGCTCGGCGTGTGTCGTCGACGTACAGCCAGAACGGTGAGCGCGCGGGCACGGGGCGGCGTGTGAACGGTGACGGCTCGACGCTCACGGGTGATTCCTCTCGACGGAGTCGGGGCCGGTGCCCCAGTAGTTGCAGCCCCACCCGCGGAGCGTGCCCGCCGGCGCGTCCTCCCGGATGATTTCGAGTAGCAGCGCCTCGCCGTCGTAGCTCGCGGTGTGCACGTACAGCTCGCGCGGCCAGAACGCGTTGTCGCGCATCCATTCCAGCACCGGCAGGGTCGTACCGCCCCGGACCCCGAGGTCGAAGTCGAGGGACAGCCGGTGCACCGTCTCGCCGCGGCCGCGGAGGGATTCGAGACCGCCGATCGCTTCCTCGGCCGTGCCGAACAGCATCCAGCCTTCCGGGGCGGGCCGGTCGTCGTCGACGAACAAGTTCTTCCAGATCGGCTCGGCGGGCGCGAACCCGAACTCATTGCGCTGCCAGTCGATCACTTTGCCCGCCATGCTCACTCCCAGTTCTCGATCGTGCGGCCGGTCGCGCGCACCGCGTTCCCGACTGACTCGAGGATGCCGTCGTGGTCGCACCACGTGCCGTCCTCGTCGAGCGCGATCACCTCCGCGATCCGGTCCAGCGCAGCAGCATCGGTGGCCCGCTTCCGCTCGCCGGGTTCGGCGCCCGCGAACGACAGCAGCACCTTCTCCACGACGTCCATGCGCTGCGCGATCAGCTGCGCGCCCGGCGCCCTGCCCGCGTCCCGCTCCCACTGCTCCCGAGCTTCCTGCCGCAGCACCTGCGCGGCTTCCTCGAACGCCTCCCGACGCGCCTGCGCCCGAACCTCGATTCGCTCCTGCTGATCCATCAGAAGTCCCAGTCCCCGTCCTCAGTGATGATCGCCTTGCCGATCACGTACGAGCTGCCCGAACCCGAGAAGAAGTCATGGTTCTCGTTCGCGTCCGGGGCGAGCGCCGACAGGATCGCCGGGTTCACCTGGCAATCCGCCTTGTCGAACAGCCCCGCATAGCCGAGGTTCTGCAGCGCCTTGTTCGCGTTGTACCGCAGGAACGCCTTCACGTCCTCCGTCAGGCCGATCGGGTCGTACAGCTCGGCGGTGTAGTCGCATTCGTTCGCGTACAGCTCGTGCAGCAGCTCGTACACCCAGCCCTGCAGCTCGTCACGCTCGGCCGCGCTGACCTGTTCGAGGCCGCGCTGGTACTTGTAGCCGATGTAATACCCGTGCACGGCCTCGTCACGGATGATCAGCCGGATCACGTCGGCGGTGTTCGACAGCTTCGCGCGCGACGCCCAGTGCATCGGCAGGTAGAACCCCGAGTAGAACAGGAACGACTCGAGCAGCGTGCTCGCCGCCTTGCGCTTGAGCGCGACCAGTCGGCGATTGTCGGCGGTCGCGGCCGGGATGGTCAGCCCGCCGGTCGTGAAGGTGCCGTTGTAGTAGTCGAGCACGATCTGCGCCTTACGCTGCAGATACGGGTTCTCCTCCGACCAGCGGAACGCCTCGTCAATCTCCCGCGTCGAGCACAACGTCGAGAAGATCGAGCTGTACGACTTCGCGTGCACCGACTCCATGAACGCGATGTTCGTCAGCACCGCCTCCTCATGCGGCGTCGTCGCATCCGCAATCAGCGACACCGCGCCGACCGTGCCCTGAATCGTGTCGAGCAGCGTCAGGCCCGTGAACACGCGCATCGTCAGCTGCTGCTCCGCCGGCGTCAGCGTCTCCCACGACGGGATGTCGTTCGACACCGGCACCTTCTCGGGCAGCCAGAAGTTCCCGGTCAGCCGATCCCACACCTCCGCGTCCTTCTCGTCCGGGACGCGGTTCCAGTTGATCGCCGATGCTGCTCGGACGAGGGGCGGGCGGGTCAAGGTTGTCCTCCGGTTTCGATCGTCGAGGCGAGCACGAGAAGCGCGTCCGCCTGCAGGCGTAGGTATTCGGGATCGCAGAGCCGGGACTGCGGCTGCGATGCGAGCGGGGCGATTACGAGGTGCAGTTGGGTTTCGACCGTGCGGGCGATCAGGTCGCCGCGCTGGCTGTGCTTGACGACCTCGACGCCCATGCGGCCCCAGTCGTGCGGGTGCTCGGGCGCGCTCATGCGGCACCTTCGATCACGCGCAGCCCGTACAGCACATCCAGGCTGACGACCTCGCTCATCTTGCCGATGTCGTACTGCATCACGGCCCGCAGCGATACGCCCTCACCGGTCGCGACAGCCTCGCGTCCCGGCGGGAGGCCGGGGAAGCCGATCGGCAGCGGCGCCGACGCGAGCGCGATCGGATCGCCCTCCCCGTTGGCGCGCGCGAACTTCGCCACCTCGTAGTCGAGCTTCTCGGCGAAAGCCTGCATCGCGGGCGCGATGTGCATGTGCTCGAACCATGCGGGCGACTGGCACAAATCCCTGAACCGCACAGCGATCGACATGTTGAGCGTCCGATCGAGCGGTACCGCGATGCCGCGGGGCGCCGACTCGGTGAGCACGAACGCGTGCACGACGTCGCGGCGCAGGTACGGCGGCGACACAGTGCCGAGCCGGGCGTTGGTGTCGCGCTCCGTGATCGCGTACTTGCGGAACTGGTTCGACCGCTGCATCAGCTCGTCGAGCGCCGAAACGGCGATGTCGGCAGCGGTCAGGGTAGTGCTCAATTCGTCTCCATGTCAGTCAGGTTGGCTGTCTTGCGTCCGCGCCGGCGCAGGCTGCGGCAGTGGTCCCACCACCGCCCCGCGGCCGCGACCGTCTCGCGCAGGCGCCGCAGCTCGGCGGCGTGATGCTCGGCAGTGCTGCGCCGCTCGTGGTCACGCTGGTGCAGGAGCAGCAGGTAGCGGGACACAATGTCGCCCTTGTCGAGGCACATCAGCATCTCGGGGTCGTGCGGGTCGTGGAAGGTGGCGCGGGCCGCCCACTCCTGCACTGCCGCTCGGGCTTCGTCGGTTTGCATCGACGGGTGCCACGGCGTGTACCCGCTCACGCGGCAGCAGCTGCGGCGTCGCCGATCGAGGCGAGCACGACGTCGACAATCGGCGCAATCTCGTTGCGCCACACATCGCGTTCGCCCTCGGTCAGCTCGGGCCACGGCGGGAACCGGTCGATGCTGCCGACGGCGGCGTCGTACGTGTACGCGGCCGCGGCGTCGACTGCGGTGTCGCGGCGGCTCATCCGAACGCCGCCCACAGCGTGATTGCGAGGATCAGCGTTGCGCCGATCAGGGCCAGCCAGAACGTGTGTTCACGCCTGCTCATCGGGGGTCTCCTCGAGGTATTCGACTTTCCAGGTCGGGTGGAGTGAGTGGATGCGTCGCGGCTCGTCGTCGAAGCGGACGCGGAGGTACTGCCCGGCGGCGGCGACGATCGTGCCGGTGCGAGGGGTGGTGTCGCCGGTGTAGCGGATGCGGCGGCCGCGTTTAGCAGGCACGGCGTACGCGGTGCGGATGTAGACGAGGCTCATGCCCAGCCGCTCGCTTCGTCGCAGTTACCGGCGTGCCCGGCCGGTGCAGCGCACACACCACGCCCGCACGGCCCGTTCACCTTCGGCCGCGGCTTCGGGGCGTCGCCCTTCGGCACGGCGTCGTACAGGTCGCGCCACACGATGCACTGCTGCTCGACCTTCCGCCGACGCCACGACGTCACCCGCTTGATGCGGCGGCCGTCCCGGTACAGGCACGCCTCATAGGTGTTCGGGATGCCGGGCGCACCGAACACGTTGAACACCTGCCTGCACCGGAACTCGTAGACGCTGCCGCTCACGCGACAACCTCGCTGACGCAGGTCGTGACGACAGTCGTCTTCCGCACGACGCCGTCAGGCTGGAACTTGTCGCGGTATCTGATCGCCCTGTCCTTGTCGTTGCCGACCAGGTACCGGCCGAACTTCGCATCCACCCAGTAGTTCACGTCCGTGTTGCTGCTGACAGTCGAGGTCATGCCCCCGCCTTCCGTCGCTCGCTGGTGGTGCGGGGGTCGTCGGTCAGCTCGTGCGCCCCATCCAGGCCCGGCCCCTCGATCGACACCTCAGCGTCGTACCGCGCAGACCGTGCCACCTCGGGCAGCTCGACGATCACGTGGCCCGCGGAGCTGAGCGCAGCCTCGACGTGCTCGCCGTAGCTCGTCAGCATGTCCGTGAAGGGCGTGCTCGCGGGGACGAACCAGTCGCATTCGATGTGGGTGCACCGCGTGCCGAGCAGCTGCCCGTCAGGCTTGTACTGATGCGAGGCGATGATGTCGACGGCGCTCATGCTGCAGCCCTCTTCGCCGCAGCCTTCCACTTCGCGACCGCGGCATCATGCCCGAGCACGTGCACCGTCTCATGGTCCTGCCCGTTCAAGTACACGTCGACAATCTCCGTCGCGATCCGCAGCGTGTCCTTCGACGGCACCCGCGACAGGTCGTCCTGCACGTTGTAAGCCGTCTCCCACAGCGCCGGACTCGGGTTGTCCGCATCCGGGATCGCCGCAACCACGTACCCGGCATCCGTCAGCTCGGCCAGCTGGTGCGCGGCAAGGTCGGCGCCCGACCACTTGCTGCAGGTGCACACGTAGATCAGCTCACCGCTCAGCCCGAGCACCGACTCGAACAACTGGTGGTCCTCGAGGACGCCCTTATGCCCGGTCGACGGCACGAAATCAGGCTGGTGCTCGCGTCGGGGCAGCGTGTGCCGGTACGCGCGATACCGGGCCTTGAACCCGATGTTCGGTGCGAGGTTCGTGTCGCGGAAGTACGCGAGCACCTCCTCGAGGGCGGCCGCCTCGGCGCGCTGCATCCGCTCGTTGCTGGTCTTCGCGGGGCCGGGGCCTTGCTTCTCGATCCACTTGAGCAGGTAGTCGTGTCGGCGGGCGAGGGTCTGCGCGGCCTTGATCAGCCTGCGCGTGCCCCCGCCGGCGACGTTGGCCTTCGGTGCGGGTGTCATTCGGGTGTCCTTTGTGGGTCAAAACGTGAGACGCATGGGAGCGGGTCGTCGGCCTGTTTTCCGGGTCGCCCCCGCGGTACGCATGTTACGCACATGTACGCAGATTGACGAACCCGGTACGCGTAACGGATACTCGACCGGACATCACATACCGCGTACGCCCCTCCCCACAGAAGCCCCCGTGACACTGACCCCTTGCCAGCAGCACCCGAACCGCTACACACAGCCCGGAGAAGCCGAAACCTGGCTCGGCGCAACGTGGGCGCGCAACGCGTGCCACACCAGCTGCCCCCGCCCGATCGACGAGTGTGCACGCGAAGCCCTCTCCGCTGGCACCCTGCTCTACGCCGACCCCGTTACGCACCCCATCGTCGCCTCGGGCGGCATCTGGGCGGGCATCCAGTGCCGCGGTGACGCAGAGACCCACCAGGCGCTCACCGCGCTCGCCTACCCCGACGGCGACGCACCGACCGCGACGACGTCGGCCTGCGCCGTGTGCACGCGCCCGTTCCGCACCGAAGAGGACGAGAACGTCGTCGGTATCGACTCGGTGCACCGCGCGACCCCGAACTCGCCGCTCTGCCGGGGCTGCTACAGCACCGCGCGCCGCACCGGCAGCCTGCGCCCGCTCCGCACGCCGGTACCCGAGACCTGCGGCACCTGCGGCCGCGCGATGGGCCGGAAGCACGGCCAGGTGCGGCACCACAGCGCCGGGAACTGCATCAACTGCGTTCGGACCGGCAAGACGGGAGCCGCGGCGTGAAGGCGAAAGACCTCCGATACAACCAGGCGGGCAAGACGATTCGGCACGAACGCCGCATCTACATGCTGCTGGACGTCGACGTGAAGGCGTCGCATGTGCGGCTGCGCTGCCGTACCGCGCGCGGCGTCGAGAACCTGATCCTGCCCCCGGATACCGAAGTGGAGTTGGAACCGTGAGCGCCACAGACCTTTACGTCCTGTACCGGCAGACCGGCGACGCCGTCGAACTCGACATGGGCGGCACCGCCCGCGACAACCGCCGACGCACCTTCACTCGCGAGGTGCCTGCCGTCAACTACGCCCGCAAGCACGACGCGAAGGTCGTGTGTATCCGCATCCCCGTCGACGGCCCGCCCGTCGTCGTCGGCGTGATCGACCCGAAGGAGCACCGCCCGTGACCGAAGTCGTTTCGTTCGCATCAATCCTCGACCCAAAGGCGATGGAGCAGGCCGAAGCCCTCGCCCGCCTCCCGTTCGTGCACCCGCACGTCGCCCTCATGCCCGACGCGCACGTCGGCAAGGGCAGCAGCGTCGGCACCGTGATTCCGACCCGCGGCGCCGTGATCCCGGCCGCGGTCGGTGTCGACATCGGCTGCGGCATGATCGCCGTCGAAACCCGCTACACGAAGGCCGATCTGGACCGCAACGCCGAGACGTACACGGTGCAGGCTCGTGGCTACGAGCAGCCCGTCCGCATGGGCAAGGCGTGCACGCTCGCCGACCTGCGCGAAGCGATCGAGGCCGCGATCCCCCTGTCGCCCGGCAACTACAACGCCGACACGACCCGGTTCGCGCACACCGCGGGCCGCATCGCGCAGCTCGACCGGCTCGCCCGGAACCTCGGCGTCGACCTGTCACACTCCCCGAAGTGGCGCGAGCAGCTGGGCAGCCTCGGCGGCGGAAACCACTTCATCGAACTGTGCCTCGACGAACGCGACCACGTGTGGCTGTTCCTGCACTCCGGTTCCCGCGGCGTCGGCAACAAGATCGCGCAGCACTTCATCCGTGCGGCACAGGAGCAGTGCGCGGCCGCCGGCGTGCAGCTCGAGCACAAGGACCACGCGTTCCTTGTCGAGAACACCCCCAAGTTCGACGCCTACCTGCGCGCCCTGAACTGGGCGCAGCTGTTCGCCGCGTACAACCGTGACGAGATGATGGACCGGTACGTCACCGTGTTCGCCGAATGGCTCGGCGTCGACCGCTTCGACGTCGAGGTGGAGCGAATCAACGCGCACCACAACTACACCGAGTCGACGTTCCTCGTCGGCGACGACAGCCAGCACACCTACCTGACCCGGAAGGGCGCGATCGACGCCCGAGCGGGCAAGCTCGGCCTGATCCCCGGCTCGATGGGCACCAAGTCGTACATCGTGCGCGGCAAGGGCAACAAGGCGTCCCTGAACTCGGCGCCACACGGTGCCGGTCGCGTGTTCTCCCGCGCGGAGGCGAAGCGCCGGTTCACCGAGGCCGACCTCGCCGACCGCATGAAGGGCATCGAGTACCGGCACGGTGAGGCGTGGATCGACGAAATCCCTGACGCGTACAAGGACATCGACGTCGTGATCGCTGACTCGGCGCCGCTCGTCGAGGTGCTGCACGAGCTGCGGCAGCTGATGAACGTGAAGGGCACCTAGTTGCCCGAGTTCTTCGTCCCGTCCCGGCCCGCCCCGCAGGGGTCGAAGTCGTTCAAGGGGATGCGCAAGGGCAAGCCGGTGCTCGCCGAGTCGTCGAAGGGCGTGAAGCCGTTCAGGGCCGCGATCGCGAAGGTTGCGGCCCTGCACTCGGCGCCGCTCCCCGGCCCGGTGTCGGTCACGCTGCGGTTCGTCATGCCGCGCCCGCAGGCAACCCCGAAGACGCGGCCGACGCCGCCCGCGGTGAAGCGGCCCGACCTCGACAAGCTGACGCGCGCGGTGCTCGACGGCATCGACGGGCACGCGTATGACGCGGACTCGCAGGTGACGCACCTCGACGTGCGGAAGCGGATCGCAGAGCTGGGCGAGAAGACTGGCGTGCTGATCGCGTGGCGGCCGGACCGGGCGTACGGCCTCGACGACGTCGCGGTCGGCGGGTGAGCGCCCGCTGGGTCGCAGGCTACGACGAACCGTCCGATGAAGTGCACGTCACGCCGGTGAACGACCTCGTGGAGCACGACACCTCGGACGACTGCCTGTGCGGGCCGACGACGTCGCCGGTGCCGCGCCCGGACGGCTCGATGGGGTGGCTCGTCTCGCATCACAGCCTCGACGGCCGGGAAACCCGCGAGTGAGACTGCCCGTGACCGGGCTGCTCGCCGACAAGCTCGGGCAGGTACTCGAAACGTCGCACACCTGCCCGTGCGGCGACACCTTCACGACGAAGGCCCGCGTGGTCCCCGACAGCCGAAACACCGCCCTCGCAACCTGCGTCGACCTGACCTTCCACGAGTTCCGGGCCTGGTCCCGAACGCACCGACCGCACAGGAGAACCGAATGATCGACGGCCCCGAACGTCGAAACAAGGTCGCCGCAATCGTCCTCAACCACAAGGCCGAACAGCTCGCCGCGGCAATCGGCACGATCCCCCGCAACCAGACACCGCAGATGCGCGCCGACGTCACCCTCATGCACTTCGGGCACGTCCTCGCCGCCCTCGCCGGGGAGACCGACCCCGAACGCCTCGGCATCCAGCCCCTGTCCCTGCTCGACATGCAACTCGCGAGCATCACATCCGAAGCCCCCCAGGAGATTCCAGATGGAGAACACTGACCACCGCGCCGCTGCTGTCGCGACCATCTCCGGCGACCCGATCGCCGCATCGGTGCACGCAGCTCTCTACATCGGCGACCAGCTCGCCCGCCTCGTCAGCCTGATCGACCCCGCGAACCAGGCCGCCTCGATCGACCAGACCCTCGAGGAAGCCGCCGCGAAGTTCGGCAAGCTCGTCACCGAGGGCCTGCTCAGCGGCTCCCCCGCAGCAGGCGCATGACCGGCGGCCTGATTCTCTGCATCACCCTTCTCGTCGTCGGCGCGTTCATCGTGTGGCGGCCCGTCTGTAAGGTTCTCCCAGCTTGACACTCGTTTTCTTCCTCCGCGGCACCTCGGAGAAGGCGCCCGACGCGACCAGTGAGGTGCACGGTCTGCTCTCCGGTGTCGCAGCGAAGCTCACCGCCGCCGGCATGGACTGCGTCGGCGTCAACTACCCGGCCGCGATCGGCCCCGCGAACGCCGAGAACAACGTCCTCGGCAAGGTCAGCATGGCCGAGTCGATCGAGGCTGGCATCAGGGAGCTGTCCGTCTTCGCCCGGTACTGCGACGCGACCGGCGAACGGTTCGGCCTCGTCGGCTACAGCCTCGGCTCGATGGTCGCCTCGCGGTACCTCGAACTCGCCGCGAAGGGTGAGGTGCCGGTGCCCGCGTTCGCTGGTCTCGTCGCGAATCCTCTGCGCGCGCTGGGTGACAGCATCGACGGCGTCGCGAAGGGCTGGGGCATCGCCGGGCAGCATGGCGAGTGGCCCACGCTGCCGGTATTCGAGGTCGTGAACCCGGCCGACGCGATCGCCGCGTGCCCGGCCCGGTCGCCGCTGCGCCCCCTCGCCGACCTGCTCACGTACGCAGCCGCCGACGACCTCGAGGTGTGGGGCAACGACGTGTTGCGCCGCATCCGCACGGGCGACTGGCAGCAGGAAGGCCCGTACACGCTGGTCCAGTGGGCTGACGCGGTCGGCGGCCTGATCGGCTACCTCGCCGGCGGGCAGCACACGGACGCGTACACGAAGCGCCTGCCGCTGTCGACGGAGTCGCGCCTCGACCGCCTCGCGCGCCTGATCATCGCGTCGGAGAAGTCCGCGGCCGCGCAGGTGGCGGCGTGAGGGCGCGGCTACGGCAGTGGTGGTGGACGCGGCGCCCCGCCCTCGCCGAGCTGTGGGGCCGTACCCGTGAGCGCGCCAAGAAGATCGGTCGCGCGTGCTGGGAGCCGAACCCGCGCAGCGCGTTCGTTCTCGCCTTGGCGATCTTCGCGGCGATGCTGCTGCGCGGCAGTAACGATGAGTCGACGCTGCTGCACTGGATCGGCGGGATGGTCTACGGCGGCGGGTTCGTCTGGTACTTCACGTTCCGCTTCTACGTGCTGCCCGAGCTGTACGGGCGCCGGAAGGGGGCCGAGTGAGCGACACCCCCGACGCGAACACTCAGAAGCGCCTGCGGGTCGCCGACGCCCTCGAGGAAGTCGCGAACTATGCGGCGACGCACTTCGCGGGCAGCATCGGCCCCGAAACGATGCGTACCGAAGCGCGCGACCTGCGTAGGCAGGCGGCCCGCGAGATGGCCCTGCCCATGACGAAGCTGTTGCCCGCCGCGGTCGGCCCCGGTATCGCGCCGAGCGTGTTCGGCCCGGACGGGAACGGCCACTACTGGAAGTTGGCACAGGCGCAGCTGAGCAGCGGTGGTGCACGGGGCCGCAGTTCGGTGGTGCTCGACCTCGTGAAGGTTGATCTGTAGTGGTGCGCAGGTGGAAGGCGTGGAAGCGGTTTCGTGCGCTCGCTCGTGTGCAGCGGGCGCAGGCCCGGCACCAGCGGTATATGCGCGCTCGTCGGGCTGCCCTGCAGGAGGCGGCGCGGGAGGGGGTGCGGCCGGGCGAGTCGTGGGACGAGTTCGTTTACCGCATCGAGAGTCTGGCTGCAGGACTCGAGCGGCGAGTGTGACGGAGTTCACCCCAGAATGCGCATTGTTACCGCGCAACATCGCGTAACCTCTTGCGTAACGGGGAAGTTCGCCCCACCGAATCACGACGAAAGGGGAACCGCGTGGCCGACTACGTGACCTCCGATCTCCACCTCGGGCATCGGACCGTCGCGACCGTCCACCGCGGTTTCCCGACCGTCGAGGCGCACGACCTCGCTATCCTCTCGGGCATCGCGAACACGCTCAGCCTCGGCGACCGACTCATCATCTGCGGCGACCTCAGCAGCGGCACACACCGCCAGGAAGCCCTCGCGCTCAAGAAGATCGCGCCGCTCACCGAGTTCTTCCGCATCGACTACATCCTCGGCAACCACGACACCCCGCACCCGCGGAACCGGGACGCCCTCGAACGGCTCCCCCTGTTCACCAACGTCTTCGCGTCCGTGACGACCGCTGCGAGCCTACGCATCCCCGGCATGAAGGGCGTTCGGCTGTGGCTGTCGCACTTCCCGTACCGGGGCGACGGCGACCGCTACAGCACCGAAGACCGGTACCCCGAGACACGCCTGCACGACAACGGCGACGACTGGCTACTGCACGGGCACATCCACACCGACCAGCACTGGACAGCCGCCCGGAGCCTGCACATCGGCCCCGACGCCTGGGGCCTGAAACCAGTCCCCCTCGACACCGTCTACAGCATGATCCACGAGCGCGAAAAGGACTTCACCGCATGACCATCCGCGAACACGACGCGGTCGGCGAGTACGCCCGAGTATTCGGGCATCCCATCCACACGGACCTCACGATGCCGACGCTCAAGCTGCGCAAGCTGCGCGTCAAGCTGCTGCAGGAAGAGTTCGACGAGACGATCGACGCCGCCGCCCTGAGCGACGTGCTCGAGGTCGCCGACGGCCTCGTGGACACCGCATACATCGCGCACGGCACCCTGCACGCGTACGGCCTGCGCTACAACCCGCGCGGCTACGCGACCGAAATCGTCGGCCTCGGCGGCGCGATGCGCCCGTACCTGTACGCCGAGCACGAGTTCCTGTCCCGCCGGGTGTTCCCCGGCCAGCCCGACGCGCTCAAGCTCATGGCGCAGATCGAGGAGTGGCTGAACCGGCTGCTCGTCGAGGTGCGGTTCGCTGCACGCGACCTCGGCCTGCCGCCGTTCAAGGCCCTGTTCGACGAGGTGCACGCCGCGAACATGCGCAAGCTCGGCCCCGACGGGAAGCCGATCTACCGCGCCGACGGTAAGAACATCAAGCCCGAGGGCTGGGTCGGCCCGAACCATCGCCGCATCTTCGAGATGTACGACGTGCACATCCCGACCCCGCTGCCGAAGCCGGTCGCCGCGTGAGCGCCCTGCACGGCCTGAACAACCTGCCGGCGCCGGTCGCGAACGATGGGCCGTCCGCGCACGACCTCGTGAGCGTCGACCTGCAGCAGCGCAAGGAGTTCGGCCTCGGCAAGTACGGGACGACCCTGCAGCCCGGAAACGGCCGCGACAGCCTGCTCGACGCGTACGAGGAAGTGCTTGACCTCGCGGTGTACCTGCGGAACGCGATCGAGGAACGCAACCGCGCCGCAGCGGCGGCCGCGACGTGAGCCTCGCGCAGGCGACCCGCGACATGCGTGCCGCGATGGAGCGGTTCAACCAGATCGTCGAGCAGTACACCCAGGCCAGCAAGCCCCGACACCAGCCCCCGATGTGGGCACCCGACCCGGCCCGAACCCGGCGCACTGCCAGCGCCCGACACGGATACCGGCGCGTGAAGTAGGCCACCGCAACCCGATTGGACCCCGTGAGCAGCCCCGCCCCCTGCCGTAACGAAGACCCCGAACTGTTCTTCCCCGCCGCGACCGATCACAAGAAGTTCGACAAGGCCCAGGCCGTGTGCGAGGGGTGCAGCCTTCGCCGCCAGTGCCTCACCGACGCGACCGAACGCGGCGAAGAGGACGGCGTCTGGGGCGGCGTGAAGTTCGGCCAGCCCATGTCCGAGAAGCACCAGATCGAACTCGACGCCGACGGCTACCCGATCGGCTTCGACCGCAGCAAGCTTCGCAAGAAGAAGTGCGGCCGCGACCACGATTTCACCCCCGAGAACACCCGCTGGTCCATCCACCACGGACGCATCTCCCGTGCCTGCAAGGCGTGTCTTTCCGCAGGTCGGGCAGCGTCGAAGGACCGCGCCCGCGCCGCGGCGTAAACCCCCTACCCCCTCGAAAGGCCCTCAGCTCCTCATGCTTACCTCCGTTCCCGACAGCGTCGACTCCCCCGAGAGCAGCGGCGACTACGCCGTGACCGCCATGAACTTCGACAGCGAATATGGCTGGTCGATCGAGGTCGCGCGGCCGAAGGAGCACTTCACCGACAACACGACGTTCCCGTCGGCGGCCGAGCTGTCCCCCGAGGTGCGTGACGCCCTGTTCCGCTGGCTGGCGGCTGCCGGTAAGTGAGCGCCGCTGACCACCCGTCGCTGAGCGGGCCGCCGAAGACGAAGGTCTGCACGGCCCGCCGCGAGGTGCAGCGCGAGTCCGGGGCGTGGCTGCTCGACTGCGTACACCCGCCCGGACACGGGGTGCTGCACAAGGACATCACAGGAAAGCAATGGGACGAGGGGGCGGAAGGTGAGCCTGGCACTACTGGCAGCTGAGGCGTCGGCGCGGATCATTGCGGCCGCGCCGGCGCCGGTCGCCCCACGTCCCGCCCCAGCGGCCCCGAAGGCTGCCGCGCCCAAGGTGTCGGCCCCGGCACCGAAGGCGTCCAGCGGGACGGTGGGGACTCAGAAACCGTCCTCTGGCGCGTCGTCGGCGGCGACAACGGGCAGCGCCCCGAAGCCGAGCGCCACGGCCGCACCGTCCAGCGCACCGAAGCCGAGCACCACGGCGCCGCCGCAGAGCTCCGCGCCGAAGCCCTCGACAACGCAGGCCGCCCCGACGTCGAAGCCCGCCCCGACCGGTAGCAGCTCGACCGTGACGAACACGAACAGCGGCAACCGAACCTCGATCGTCAACAACCGCACGGTGATCGGCTCGGGCCGCAGCCAGACCGTCATCGTGAACAACCACTACTCGGGTGGCTCGATGTGGGCGCCGTACTACACGCCCGGCGGCGGCTACTTCCACTCGTACTACTGGCCTATGACCTGGACGCGGCACACGGTCGGCGGCGGCGTGAACCCGCTCGGCGCGATCGGCGCCCTGGTCTTCCTGATCGCCCTTCTCGCGATCGTCGGCGCCGGCGCCTGGTACGGCACCCGCCGCATCCGCCGATAACCACCATTTCTGCAGGAGAACAACCCTTTTGAGTATTGATCTGCAAGGCCCCCGCGTGCAGCTGGTCGCGTCGACCGTGTTCAGTGGCGTCGACACCGGCGACGGTGAGCGGTTCGAGGTCGAGGACACGTTCGACGGCGGCTCCGCGGTCGCCGAGGCCGCGGGCCGCGCCTGCTACCAGTCGTGGAACCGCCCGAACCCGCGCACCGCGACGAACGCCGACTACCTGAACCACATCCTGAGCGTCGGCCACGAGTCCGTCCTCGAGCATGGCACCGCGACGTTCTACGTCACCGGCATCAGCCGCGCCTGCACCCACGAGCTGATCCGCCACCGCCACCTGTCCTACTCGCAGCTGTCGCAGCGGTTCGTGAACGAGGCCGACGGCCTGTTCGTGATGCCGCCCCTGCTCGACCAGGCGATCAACGACCCCGACTTCGAGAAGGGGCAGAACCTCCTCGAAATCTTCGCCGACACGACGTCGATCGTTCAGCAGGCGTACTGCGACATCGCCGACCTGCTCGACGAGTACATCGAGGAGACGTTCGAGGACACGACGCTGACGCAGGCCCGCAAGATGTCCCGTGAGGCTGCGCGCTCGATCCTCCCGAACGCCAGCGAGACCCGCCTCTTCGTCACTGGTAACTACCGGGCGTGGCGCGATGTGCTCGTGCTGCGCGGCACTGTGCACGCCGACCGTGAGATTCGCGCCGTCGCGGTGCTGATCCTGCGTGAGCTGCACAAGCTCGCCCCGAACGTGTTCGGCGACCTCAAGATCACGCCGCAGGGCACGATCGAGCAGACGATCGAGGTGGCTGCCTGATGGGTCTCCTTGAAACGCTGCTCGTCGCGTTCGTCGTGCTGCGCCTGTGCGACGTGATCGACTGGTCCTGGTCGCTGGTTCTGTTGCCGCTGTGGCTGATGATCGCCCTGTATGTGTCGCTCGCCGCGGTCGCCGTGGCTGCCGCAGCGTCGGGGAACAGGCGCCGTCGCAGCGCCCGGTCGCTGCTGCTCGCCGAGCGGAGGCGCTGATGGCTTCCATCTGCGACCCAGACATGGACTTCTACCGCTCGCGCGACTACACACCGACCGAACCCCGCCACAAGGACCGACGCGGCAACGAAATCAGCGCGTTCGAGTTCGCGATCCTCGGCGCTGCCGGCGATGACTACCGCAAGGTCGCGCGCGACAAGATCGGCGACTGGTCGGTCTCGACCGACTGGGCCGGGGCGTACGGCGAGATGTTCAGGACGTCCGTCCACCGGCAGACCGAGCGATCGCTCACCCTCGCTGCGCTCACCGCCCGCACCCCGGTTCGCAAGTACGCGACCGAAGCCGAAGCGATCAAGGGGCATCGCGACGTCTGCAAGCTGCTCCGCGCGATCGAGGTTGGGCCGCCGAGCGAGGTCAGTGCCCGCGTGAGCGCCGTGGTGCGCCAGATTCGCGAGCAGGAGGCCGACCGGGAGAAGGCGGCCGCTGCAGAGAAGGAGCGCGCCGCCGAGCTTGTCGCACTGCAGGCCCAGGCGAAGCGGGACGCGCAGATCGTCGACCAGGCGCAGGCGCTCGGCCTCATCGCGCTCAGCCCGGACGGCAACGTCCTTCCCGTGGCGAAGGCGCCCGCCCGGAAGAAGCGGTGGTGGCAGTAGCAGGCATCAACCGCACGCCCGCGAACACCCTTCACGACCAACTTCTCTGGTTCCTCGAACTCGACGCATACCTCGAAGACCAGGGCATTTTCCTCCCCGAACTACCAGGAGCTACTCCCGAATGAGCACCGCAGTGCACGATCTGTCCGTTGTCGACGCGAAGGTCGGCACCCTCAAGCAGTACAAGGACAACCCGCGCGTTGGCGACGTCGTCGCGATCGCCGAGTCCCTGCAGAAGGTCGGCCAGTACAAGCCGATTGTGGTCAACAAGGGCAGCTTGACCGGCCGCAAGAACGAAGTCCTCGCCGGTAACCACACCCTGCAGGCCGCCAAGCAGCTCGGCTGGCCCACCGTGAAGGCCGTTCACGTCGACGTCGACGAGGACACCGCCAAGCGCATCGTCCTGGCCGACAACAAGACCGCGGACCTCGGCGACTACAACAGCACGATCCTGACGAACCTGCTCACCGACCTCGACGGCGACCTCGACGGCACCGGCTTCACATTCGAGGAAGTCGACGACATGCTCGCCGACCTGCGCGAGGCAGCCGAGGATGCGATCGCCGCGGCCGCGCCGGCGAGCGACCCCGACGAGGGCGAGCAGTCGAAGCCCGAACCGAAGTACGGCGACGACGACCCCGGCATGGCGAACAAGAAGTCGATGGACGAGAAGCTCGAGGGCTACGCGCAGTCGGACACGCGGTCGATCATCCTGTCGTACCAGGGTGATGCGTACGTGTGGATGGTCGATCAGCTGGCCGAGTTGGGCGAGAAGTACGACACCGCGTCGAACGCCGAGACGGTGATGCGGCTCCTCGAGGAAGCGACCGGCGAGAAGGCCCCCGGCGCCGACGTCGAGGCTGCTGCCTGATGCAGCGCGTGAAGCGGGCGGCGGCCGTTCTCGCGGTCGCCGCCGCCGCGGCCCTCACCCTGACGAGCTGCGGCGCGTCCGAGGAGTCGTTCAAGTCCGGCAACGAGCGCGCCGCGGGCAACAAATTCAACGGCAAGCCCTCCGCGATCTACCCCCACAACGTCAACCTCCCCGACGGCCGCACCGTCCTGTGCGTCTGGGAGAAGGGCGCCTACTCGGGCGGCCTCTCCTGCGATTGGAGCAACGCGAAATGAGCACCACCCTGACCGATTCCGCCCCGACCCCCGAGGCTGACACCGCGCCCGCGCCCGCGGCGCCGACCGCTGTCACCCGGCAGCTCGTCGGCCGCGGCGACGTGATCCAGGCCGTCGAGCAGTCGCTCCGCGGCTACATCGCCGAGGCGCAGCAGCAGGGCGCCCGCATCAGCCTGTTCGACGCCGCGCACGCGGTCACCGACCGGCTGATCGCCGACGACTTCGTGGGCGTGAAGAAGGCCGCATGACCAGCCCCGCACCGGAACTGGTGCACGTCAAGCGGGCCATGACCGCGAAAGAGGCGACGCAGCTCGTCGGGCGCAAGGTCGACGACCTGCGCCCGACCGTGCAGCGCGAGACCATCGCGTTCGACGCCGACAGCGGCGAGCCGGTGTTCGCGTACCTGAACCTCGGTCCCGCGGGCGAGCACCTGCGCGAGACCGTGCTCGACTTCACCGTGACCGAGGTCGGCCGCGCATCGGGCAACGACAACCGCGGCCGCACCTTCGGCTACAGCCCGCGCCGCCCCGTGTACCGCCGCGAGGCGTGCAGCCAGACGTCGCTCATGGCCGAGGCCCCGGCCGGGCACGTGCAGCTCGAGCAGTGGGCGAACATCCTGCGCGGCAAGCTCGCCGACATCGACCCGAAGCTCGTCGAGAACGGCGACCGGGCGACCGACGTCGTGCTGCCCGAGTGGAAGCTCGGCGACTCCTACTGGACGTCGGGCGTGATCAACCTGTCGGCGCGGCTGCCGTATCACCGCGACGGCTTCAACTTCAAGGCGTGGTCGGCGATGCCGGTGTTCCGCCGGCACATGCGCGGCGGCTACCTGTCGATCCCCGAGTACGACACCGTGATTCCGTGCCGCGACGGCTGGGCGGCGTTCTTCCCCGGCTGGGAGCTGGTGCACGGCGTCACGCCGATGAAGGCGACGCACGCCGACGGCTACCGGTACTCGATCGTGTACTACGCGCTCAGCGGCATGAAGGACTGCTTCACCGCGGCGAAGGAGACCGAGTACGCGTTGCGGCGACGCACCGAGCGCGAGCAGAAGATGGCCGCCGAGTTGAAGGCGGGCGAGGCCCCGCTCCGCAGTGTCGCCCTCTCGAAGAAGCAGTCCGGCCGCCTGATCGGTGGCCTGGATGCACCCCGATTCGATTCCAACACAGGAGTGCGCCAGTGAGAATGGCCCCCCGTAAGTACCAGGTCGCGATCCCGTCGTTCCAGCGAGCGGAGGGCATCGCGAAGAAGACGCTCCCGTTCCTGCTGAACGGCGGCGTCGACCCGGCCCGTATCACGATCTACCTGCACGACAACGACCCGCAGCTCGAGCAGTACCGGGCGCTCGCCGAGCAGCACGGCGTGAACGTGAAGGCGACGGCGATGCGCGGCATCACCCCGCAGCGCACGTTCATCACGAACGACTACCCCGAGGGCACGCCGCTGGTGTGCATCGACGACGACGTCACCGACGTGATGGAAGCCCTCGACGCGAAGACGCTGCGCGCGGTGCAGGACGTCGACGGCCTGTTCACGATGATGTTCCGCGAGACGGCCGCCCGCGACCTGTACCTGTGGGGTCTGGCGCCGGTGATCAATGCGTTCTACATGAAGCCGGGCCGCATCAGCGAGGGTCTCAAGTTCCTGATCTTCTCCCTGTTCGGCTGCTACGTGCGCCCCGGTCACCCGGTGAACGAGTTCACGGTGCCGTACAAGGACGAGCACGAGATGAGCCTGCGGGCGTGGTGGTGGGACGGCGCGGTCGTGCGACACGACGGCATGTCGGCGAAGGCGAACTTCTACACCGACCCCGGCGGCTGCCAGGCCGAGACGTCGACGAAGCGCACCCCCGAGAAGGTCGCCTACTCGGTGGCCGAGCTGCAGCGGCAGTGGCCGGGCCTGGTGCGGATCAACGACCGCAAGAAGGACACCGGGTACGTGGAGATCACGCTGACGCCGAAGAAGCGGCACGGCGGGCATCCGGTGACGACGCCGCCGCCGGGCGATCGTGCGAAGGCGGCCGCGTGACACCTGCACCGCATATTCCGCCGACGGCGGGCGTGCTCGACAAGCTGCAGCGCCGCACGCTGATGAAGGTGCTCGAGCAGGTGCCCGATCGGCTCGACGACCTCGAAGTGACGATCACGCGCACCGACGCGTTGCGCCCGGCGAACCTCGGTACGTCGGGGCACAAGGAGCGGGTGGTGCCGTTCAATCAGCGGGCGTCGGATGCCCGCGTGAACCTGTCGCGCGCGGTGCGCACGTACGCGCTCCGTGTGGCGGTCGTGACGGGCGTTCCGGCGCCGCACGGTCCGACGGCCCAATCGCGGTACCTGGTGGCGCACCTGCCGGGCATTGCGGATGATGCGGCGTCGATTCACGGCATCTATTCGGCGGTCGTCGGGGCGGCGGATGCTGCTCGGCGTGCGATCGACCGGCCGCAGGAGCGCCGCTACGCAGGTTCGTGCGAGTGCGGTACGCGGCTGTACGCGACCGAGACGCAGGAGACTGTGACGTGCCGGGGCTGCGGCCTGCAGTGGCCGGTCGAGGAAGTTCGGGCCTGGATGATGGAGCAGGCCAAGGACACACTCGGGTCGGCGGCCGAGCTGGCGCGGCTGCTGCCGTGGTTCAACGGCGAGCCGGTGAAGGCGTCGACGATCAGCAAGTGGGCCGAGCGCGGGAAGCTGCAGGCGGTGATGGTCGACGGGACGCCGCGGTATCGGATCGGCGACGTCGTCGAGCTGCACAAGTCGTCGAACCCGGTCGCCGACGAATACGCAGAGTTGCGCGACGACGCTGCGTAACATACGCTGGTCGGCGACTGCCAAGTCACCTTGTCGCTACTCCTCGTCTGACACGACGAAGCCCCCGTACCTGGGAAGATCAGGGCGGGGGTTTCGTCGTTTCCGGGTCTGCTGCCGCGGGGGGTTGCGCGTACCGAGTGCGTAACGTACTCTCTAACTCGGCGGTGAGACGCCCGGCATGTGTCCTTTCATGTTGCTTCCTTCCTGTTGACGCAGGAAGACCCCCGCACCGGAGCGCCAGCTCTGAACGGTGCGGGGGTCTTTCTGTTTGTGCAGGTAGCTACGCCTTCGCGCCGCCGCCGGGCGGGTCGCCTGCGACGGGGGTGTTCGCGATGTCGATGTACCGCTGTTCGCTCTTGATGCCGAGTTCGTCCTCGAGCTGCACCTTCAACCGTGCCGCCATGACCTGAACCCGGTCCGGCGCCGACTCGCTCGCGCTCGTCTTGGCCGTCTTGGGTGCGGGCTTCGCGGCAGCCTTCGGCACGTCGTAGTGCACGCCCGCGACATGGCCGGGCGCGATGAACATGCCGTCGTCGATCTTGCGCGCGAGGTGCCGCCGGGAGCGCACATTCCGCCGCCGGAACTTGATGCCCTTTTCGATGTGCTTGCCGCTCGACTTGCCGACCGTCCTGCTACGACCCTGCGCGTCCGCCATTGGTGGCCTCCTCTCCCTCATTGTTGCCGCGCCGAAGCCGGTTGTCGATGACCTCGGTCATAATCGCGATCGCCAGCTTCTTCTCTTCCTTGCCGGCAAGCTCGCCCCGCGTGAGCGATCTCATCGCCGCGATGCCGACGAGCTGCGAGTCGGCGACGGGGCCGATCGCGAGTTCGGCCGCCCACTGGTACCGCCGCCACCACTCGGCCCGGTTCTCGTGCTTGTTCTTCTGCTTGGCCGCGATGCCCGAGAAGACGGCCGCGAGGAACGCCGCGATGAACGTCAGGGTGTTGAACGTGATCTGCCAGCCGGACATGCCGGGCGGCTTCTGCTCGATGTTCGTCGTGATAGCGAGCAGCGTGTCGGCTGCGTGCAGTGCGATCACGCCCACCCCACGGTCTCGGTGTCCGGGTCGAACAGGTCGAGGCGCAGCAGGCGGGCGTCTTCCTCGTCGGCGCGGGCGGGCGGGGCGACGGTGATTTCGCGGTGCCGCTCGCTGGCGGTGCGGATGCGGATGTGGACGACCTTCCCGCCTGCGAGCATGTCGCTGATCGCGGCGTGCAGTTCGCCGAGCATGGAGTCCTCATCTTCGGAGGCTTCGCCAAGGCGTTCGGCGTACTCGTAGAGCCTGCGCTTGGCGTGCCAGTCGGCGGTGCCCAGCGCGAGGTCGCAGGCGTCGTTGTAGGCGTCGCGGGCCTGCTCGATCGACTCCATGATCAGGGTGAGCGCGGCGCCGACCACGAGCACTTCGTCATTCGCCTCGGAGGCGACGGGGTCGATGAGCGTCGTCGCGTACGGCGGGCTGCCGTTCTCGGACGCGGCGACCAGGATGCGTTCGGTCATGTGTTCTTCCTGTTGCTGCAGTAGGGGCTGCCCGGCCGGTGCGGCCGAGCATCGCGAACGATACGTCAGATCATGCCCCAAGTGCAAGCGGGGCCGATGCGCGACGTTCCCCATTCGATACGCACCCGAGGCCCTGACCAGCAGATTTGCCGCAATATGCAGGGTGTCGCAGACCGCGTGGTAGGCTCTACGCCGTGCGAGAGTGGTGACAGTCGAGAACTGCCCACACGCCAATCCTCTTGGTTCATAGCTCAATTGGCAGAGCGCCCGCCTGTTAAGTGGATGGTTCCAGGTTCGAGTCCTGGTGGGCCAGCGCTCCCCCGGTACGCACCCCAGCGCGTACCGGGGGTTCTCATTCCTACACCCCCGAGGGGTCATTCATGGCGAAGAAGAGTCTGCCGCCCGCGTTCCTCGCGAACGCTGCGGCGAAGAAGTCCGGCGCGAAGGCCCCGGCGAAGCCCGCGGCGAAGCCCGCGGCGAAGCCCGCGGCGAAGGCGGCCGTCAAGGCTGCGGCGTCGAAGGGTGCTGCAGCGAAGGCGAACCCGTTCGCGAAGGGTGCAGCGAAGACCCGCGGCAAGTAGGCCAATCCCCCTGTAGCTCAGATGGTTAGAGCAGCTGATTCTTAATCAGCGGGTCGAAGGTTCGAGTCCTTCCGGGGGGACAAGGCACTGGGTAGCTCCCGGTGCCGGTAGTGACAGAGTGTGCGCGTGCTCGATCTTGGCGCGCAATGTGCACGACGAATCGGGATGCCGACAGGTCTGTGACCGGAGGCGAAACCTTAGCGGGTGGAAACCGTGTGCTCAGCGGCGATCGTCGTGGCCCCGTGACCCATAGCCAACGGTCGAACACGGGCGGGGGCTGGATACCCCCCTACCAACACAGGTGTGTAGCTCAGCAGGTCAGAGCGCCGGTTTCATATGCCGGAAGTCGACGGTTCGAACCCGTCCACACCAACCATCCCTGCTGTAGCTCAGTGGTAGAGCGCCGGTTTGTGACGCCGGAGACTGCGGTTCGAACCCGCATGGTGGGACCAATCGTGAAGGAGCGCAGCTTGGCCCGGATGCTCGGCAAGTCGAGCGCCCGGCCGACGGTGTACGGACGCCGCACCGGCCGCATGAAGAAGTGCTTCGGCTGCCTGGTCGGCTGCGGGTACGACGTCGACAACCAGACGCAGCGCACACGAGAGAAGCGGCAGTCACGCCGCTGGATTGACGAGTACGAGGAACCGCCGGCGGTCGTCGACCGGGCCTGCCCGAAAGGTGGCCCTGGCTGCGGCTGCGGGTTCCCCGCCGTCACCGAGGGGTCGTAGCTCAGTGGGAGAGCAGTGGTCTCCAAAACCACGTGTCGCAGGTTCGATTCCTGCCGACCTTGCACTGCGGGAGCGGCTGAAAGGGATGCCGCTCGTAACCCCGGACACCACGTGATCTGCCGGGGAGCGGCCGGGTTCGACTCCCGGCACCCGCTCAACCCCCGCCCCAACACACACACCTCGGGAGTTCGAATGGCACTGAACCGCACTCGTCGTCGCCCCTACGGCTCGTCGTCCAGCTCGTCGTCCAGTGACGGCGGCGCCTCCGCGTTCCTCGCGTCGACGATCGCTGCGTCCTCGTACAGCGGCGGCTACAGCTCGTCGTCGTGCGACAGCGGCAGCTCGTCCTCGTCGTCGTGTGACAGCGGCGGCTTCTGACAGACCCGTGGCCCGACACGTACACCTCTCGGGAGCCAGGAAGATGATCCAGCCGTGGGGCAGGGCCTGTCTCGAAAACAGTGGGCACCTTCGGGTGTGGGGTTCGATTCCTCCGTCTTCCGCGTAGCCCCAGGGCCTTCCGGTCGGCCTCGCGCCGATGCTGCCCCCTGGGGCAATTGCTTCACCACAACTTCACAGAGGGCCGACATGGCAGTCATCACCGAGTCCTTCAAGGACATCGCACACGCCGCCGGCTCCGGTGGCGTCTGGTTCGACCTACTGGGCAGCCGCAACAACGCAGACCGCACCGGCGTCGTCGTCACCTCGCAGGTGTACGTCGGCGTCGCACCCGACGGCACCATGACCAGCCCCGACTTCGAACCCGGCCCCGCTCGGGCGCGGGTCGCCGTCGGCTCGTGGCGCGAACAGTTCGACATCGTCATTCCCGCGGACGGCACCCATCGCCTGATGGACCTGGTGCAGTCGTACACGCCGCAGCCGCCGCCGATCATCACCGAGGCATGGACCGCCGCCGAGGCGTCCCGTGCAGCGCAGCAGCGCGTCGAGGCGGCAGTCGCCCAGGCAGACTCGTTCGTCGCGGCCGTCGAGCAGCTGGACGGCACAAAGAGCGCGATCGAGCAGGCTCGGGTGCAGGCTGTCGGCTCCGCGCAGGCGGCCGGTGAATCCGAGACCGCGGCCGCTGCGTCGGCCCGCGCCGCGGGTGAGTCTCTGGCTACGGTCAGCGAGAGCGCCCGAGCGGCATCGCAGGCAGCAGGCGCGGCAGCCCGGTCTGAGACTGCGGCCGCCGACAGCGCGAAGGCCGCCGGCGAGTCCGAGGGCGCCGCCGCAGGTGCCGCCAGCGCCGCGCAGGCGGACGCGAAGACGGCCACCGGTGCCGCGGGTACCGCAACCGAGCAGGCGCGGGCAGCTGGCGAACACGCGGCCGCTGCGGGCCGTTCGGCGGTGGCGCTCGACGACGCTGTCCGCGCCGCCGACGAGCACGCACAGGCTGCAGGCGTTGCAGCGGGAACCGCGACAGCGGCCCGCGCCGACGTCGTCGAAGCCGCCGGTAAGGCCGCGACGAGCGAACGCAACGCCGCAGGATCAGCCGATTCCGCAGGCACGTCCGCCGGTGCGGCCGCCGGGTCTGCCGACGCTGCTGCAGCTTCCGAGCGCAACGCCGCGACCTCCGCATCGAAGGCGGGCGAGTCCGCCGGCGCCGCGAACACGGCGAAGGCCGCCACCGAGGCCGCCCGAGACGAGACGGTCGTTCCGATCACGCCGTTCTACGACTGGTCGAGCGGCGCGAACTTCGCGTCGAACCCGACCTTGCTGTCGAAGCCGACGTGGCTCAAGCGGCGACTGACCGGCAGCGGCGCGGCCGCGTTCGTGCCCGGTACGGCCGGGCGCACATACACGGTGGCGCTCGAGCTGCTGCAGGATTCGGTCGGCGGCCGCACGCTGACGTTCTCGAATGTGAAGTGGCAGTGGGGCCTGGTCCCGACGGTCACGCCGACTGCGGGAGCGACCGACATCTACCTGTTCACCTGGACCGGCGCGTACTGGATCGGGTCTGTCCTCGCGCAGGGCATCTCGTGAGGTCTCGGCTCGGCGACCCGCGTGCACTGCCGATCCGCAACCTGTCGGGGAATCCCCGGGCGGTCGCGCCGGTCGGCGGGCACTGGGCGGGGTATGCGGGCGTCGGCGGTGCTGCCGCGGTGTCGGCAGGCTCGGACGTCGGCGGCACCTTCGCCCGGATCACCTGGACGACGTCACCGACAACGCCGAGCGGCGGAATCTACATCGGTTCCTCTGCGATCGGCCGCGTCCCGGTCACTGCAGGGCGCCGGTACTTCGCCAGCATGAAGATTCGATCTTCGGTCGACCAGGTCGTGACCATGTCGGCCGAGCAGCGCACCGCCACAGACGAGTTCGCCGCCTCCGGTATCCCGGTCACGACGGTGACGCTCAAGGCGGGCATCTGGCGATACATCTCGGGGTGGTTCACGCCCGGCCCGACGACGGACCGTGTGACCATCACCGCCTACGCCCTGTCGACGACGGGGTCGACGATCTGGCCTGTTGGGGCAACGCTCGACGCAACCGAGGGGTTCGTTGCACAGACCGATCAGCGGCCGATGTTCGCCGACGGCGACTCCCCTTCCTCGAGGTGGGAGGGCAAGGCGAACGCCTCGACCAGCATCGGCTACCCGAACCTGTCGACGCTCGACTCGATCGCAGGCCCGCCCGCCGCGCAGATTTACGGCACCGGCTCGATCTGGAACACCATCCCCGGTGAACCGCTCGATCCGATCACGGTGTACTTCTGCTTCCACTCGACAGCGGCCAGCGCCGCGCACTACCCGAGCTTCGCCCAGTTCGGCGGCGCAACGACCGGCACCGGTCGGCTCACGCTGCAGTCAGGCCCCACCGGCGGCGACGACGTGCGGGTGCGGTTCGACACCTGGAACGGCTCGTCGAACATCGTCGTGCCGGTCGCCGGGAGCCGCATAGTGCCCGGTACGCACGTGCTGGTCGGCCGAATGCCCGCGGGCCTGACGGCGGCGTTCACGTCGTTCGACGGCGGCGACGAAGGCACCAAGCCGATCGCCCCCGGCGACGGCATCCCGCGGACGATGCTCAATGTCAGCGGCTCGACGAGCGGCGAGCTGGTTCCGCTGTGGACGGTCGCCTACAACGCGGACCACCCGAAGTCGACCCGTGACGCGATCACGGCGTGGCTGAAAGCACGTTCCTAGCAGTACGTTTCACAACACCTGGCCCTCTGGTGCCGCACAGGCTGCGAGCCGCCGCGGCCCAAGGTCAGGTTTTCATTCCCCGGTCGGTTAATTGGCAGGCCGCCGCGTTCTGGTCGCGGTAATCGAGGTTCGAGTCCTCGCTGGGGAGCACTGGCCGTCGTCCGCTTCGGGGGGCGTCGGCTTGTCCGCCTCCGTAGCTCAGTGGCAGTAGCGGCTACCTCGTAAGTAGCAGGTCCGCGGTTCGATCCCGCGCGGAGGCTCGCAGGGCAGAAATGCCCACCACGGGGTGTGTCGCATGGCGCGCGAGCTGGCTGTAACCCAGCTGTCTTCGGACGTCGGAGGTTCGATTCCTTCCACCCTGACTAGATAGGAGCTGTACTTGAAGCGTGCTCTCATCGCCGTATTCGGCGTTCTCGCTGTCCTGTTCACTCTCGCCCCGACTGCCGGCGCGCAGGAGGCACCCGATACTCGTGTCGTGCTGCACCCCGGCGACGGCATCTCCTACGCCGCGTCGGAAACGCTCGGCTGGTGTTCTGTCGCTGCTGTCGGCCGCGACAACCAGAACCGCCTCGTGGCGATCACGGCGGGTCACTGCCGCGCGTCGGGTACGAACAAGGTCTGGAAGATGGGCGAGGTCGCTCGCGGCCCGATCGGCAAGGAGACCGACGTGTTCTCCCCCGGTTCGATGGACTGGCTCGGCATCACCCCGGACGACCGGAAGCCCGACTACGCAGTTCTGCTCCTGGACGAGACCAAGGTTCGCGGCTCGAACACCTCCGCTGACGGCTCGATCGTGCTGAACGGCATCGGCTACTTCAACGGCCCCGGCGTCGGTAGCGTCGGCGAGCTGTGCCACCAGGGCTACTCGTCGAAGACGACGTACTGCGATTCCGGCTCCATCGCCGTGCTGAACAACCTCGTGCACTCGAACTCGGTGACCAAGGCCAAGGCTGGCGATTCGGGCGGCGTCGTTGCTCGTTCGAGTGACGGCCTGTGGATGGGCCTGGCTGTCGGCCTGCGCATCGACCCGCTGATCCCCGGCGTCTTCCAGCGTGCCGACGTGATCGTCAATGCACTGAACGCGAAGGGCAGCTACGGCGCTGGTTTCACCATCGTCACCACGCCCTGATCGACCTGCGGCTGCACCCCCGGACACACACTGATTGTCCTGCCGGGCTGAGTCCAGCCGCACTATCTCGCCCCGCGCTCCCGCCCCTCGTTGCAGGCGGTTGAGCGCGGGGCGCTTCCACTTCCGGCCCGCTCGGGCAGCTCCCGCACACCTACACCTTGAATCCGTGGCGGCGAAGCGCCTGGGCGGGCCGGTTTCCAATCGCACACGCCTACAACTGAATACACCCTGCACGGCGAAGCGAACACCCCCTCGACCAGGTCTAGACGCCGGGAGCGTCGGACCCCAGTTGAACAGGAGGTCCGCATGGCACGTGCCAGGACCAGCCGATCCGCGATTGAGCGCGCGAAGCTGCAGGAGAAGGCCATGCAGCTGCGTCTCCGCGGCGCCACGATCGTTCAGATCGCGAAGGTGCTCGACGTATCGAAGTCGACCGCGCAGCGCCTCGTGTCGGAGGCGATCACCGAAATCAAGCGCGAGCCGACCGAACTCGTGATCGACCTCGAGCTGAACCGCCTCGACGCGATGCTCACCGGCATCTTCCCCGACGCCGTGAAGGGCGACCTCAAGGCGATCGACCGGGTGCTCAAGCTGATGGAGCGTCGCTCGAAGTACATGAACCTCGATTCCGCTGCCCCGCCGGACACCTCGGGCGAGGCCCGCCAGGCGCTCGCCGATCTGATGGGGTCGATCCGCACGAACGCGGTCGGCCGCCAGCAGGCGATCGCCAAGGCCGCCTTCGCCGCCAAGCAGGCCGCCGACGCTGAGGGCGAATCCCCGAAGGACGACGACGACCAGTGAGCGGCGACGAACCCGCACCCAAGCCCGTGATCGGCATGTCCGAGAAGCAGATCGACTCGGTGTTCTACGCCGACGGCCGCGTGAACATCTTCGAGGGCAGCATCCGCGCCGGCAAGACGTTCTCGTGGCTGCTGCTGATGCTCGAGAAGATCGCGACCGCAGGCCCTGAGGGTGCAATCGTGATCGTCGGCAAGAACCGCGACTCGATCTTCCGAAACGTGTTCGAGCCGCTGATGACCATTCCTGCGCTCTCGGTGTTCTCGACGCACGTGCAGTACCGGCAGGGCGCCGCAACGGCCCGCATCTTCGGCCGCCTCGTGCACGTCGTCGGCGCGAACGATGGTATGTCCGAGAACAAGATTCGCGGTATGACCATTCAGCTCGCGTTCTGCGACGAGGTCACCGTCCTCGACATGGCGTTCTTCAAGCAGCTGCTCGGCCGTATGTCGGTGCCGGGCGCTCAGCTGTTCGGAACGACCAACCCCGACTCGCCGATGCACTGGCTCAAGCGGGACTACCTCGACCGCGTCGAAGGCCCTGGCCCGAACGGCGAGAAGCAGCTCACGAACTGGCGCCGGTTCCACTTCACGATCGACGACAACCCGTCCCTGACGGAGGAGTACAAGGCGTCACTTCGCGCCGAGTACACCGGCCTGTGGTACCGCCGGTTCATCCTCGGGCACTGGGTGTCCGCAGAAGGCGCGATCTACGACATGTGGGACCAGAACCGGCACGTCGTGCCCTGGGAGGCGCTGCCCCCGATCGTCGAATACTTCGGCGTCGGCATCGACTACGGCACCACGAACGCGACGGCCGCGATCCTGCTCGGCCTCGGCGACGACGGCATCCTGTACGCGGTCGACGAGTGGCGCCACCAGGCATCTTCGGCTGAGACTCGCCGCACCGACTCGCAGCTGTCGGCCGGTCTGCGTGAATGGCTCGAGCAGCCGCACCACCCGGACGGCAACTCGCCCGACCTCGGGCCGATCATCGTCGACCCCGCCGCGGCCTCGTTCCGCGTGCAGCTGCAGCAGGACGGCGTGCACTCGCACCCCGGCCACAATGACGTCCTCTACGGCATCCGCCTGACGGCGTCGCTGCTGGCATCGGGGCGCCTCAAGGTGTCCGACCGGTGCCGCGGCCTCGTGCTCGAGGCCCCCGGCTACTCGTGGGACCCCAAGGCCACCGAGCAGGGCAAGGACGCGCCGATCAAGGTCGCCGACCACAGCCTCGACGCGTTCCGGTACAGCCTCGCGACCACCGAGAAGCGTTGGCGCCGGCACGTCGACCTGTCCGCGCCGCCCGGCGTTCTCGCCGCATGACCCCGCGCACCGATCTGGTGGCGGACAACTGAATACAGCCCAGGCCGCCCGCTGAGTACACGCGGGCGGCCGGGGTGTCGCACTCTTTCTCTCGCTCCGGAGTTTCCCGTGCCCTTCCCTCGCGCCCGTGTGGCCGCGCTGCTGCGCCGCGCCGCCGACCGTCTCGCCCCCAAGCCTGAGGTGACCATCAACCTCGCCTCGACGCTGCCCCGATCGCTGCAGGTGCCGCGCGTTCCGCACGTGCACCGCTGCTGGTGATTCGCTGGACCGGCCGCTGCGATGTGCGCGTCCCGCTGCCTGACCTCAGCGACTACTGGTTCCGGCTGCGCGTGTACGACACCGCCGCCGAACTGCAGGCCGCTGCCGCGAAGATGTGCCGACAGTCGCCGAAGGAGTGGGCCGATACGCAGGGCGTATTCCACGGCCTCGTGAAGCCGGGCAGCCGCTACCTCGGGCTGATGCGCCTGTGCGACGAGCACATGACGCAGCAGGTCGTGATCCACGAAGCGGTGCACGCCGCGGCCGCGCTCGCCCGCGCGCACTACGGCGGCGCCCTCGACCTCGGCGCCGATGTCGACATGCGCGAGGAACTGCTCGCATACGCGGTCGATGACATCTCGGGTTCGCTCCTGCGGTCGGCCGTGTTCACGGAACGACCCAAGGAGATACCCCGTGAGTGAAGGCCCTGTAGGCGACGAGAAGGCCCGCCCCCTCGACCGGTACTGGACGAAGGGAAAGGGCCTGGCGCGGTGGGCAATCTCGGCGCACCCGTACACGACGCTGGTGCGGGAGCTGCAGTCCGAGAAGGTTCCCGAGAAGTACGTGCACGGCCTCGCTGCGAAGTATTACCACGCGGTCTTCCGCGTGTGGCCGGGCGATCACAGCGGCGGCAAGAAGCACGACCGCAAACCCAACTGACCTGGGAGTTCCCCACTTTGGACGACACCTCAGCCCTGCAGGAGCAGGTCGACGCGCTGCGCACCCTCGCTGACGCCATGACCGCCGACCTCGGCGCGATCATCGCCGTGTTCGAGCAGCTCGGCGACGCGATCGAGGAAGCCAACACCACCTCTCGCGCCGGCGGCTCACCGGAGCTGTCCGGTGTCCGCGCGCTCGTCGGGCACGGCCTGGTCCTCGCGAACGGTATCGCCGCGGTTGTGCTGCCGCAGCCCCCGCAGGAAGCGCCGCCTGCCGACGAACCCCCGACCGGCACCGGCCACTTCACCGCTGAGGTCCAGGTCGTCTACCCCACTGACTCCACCTCGTAACCCGCGCCGCTCGGCGCGAAAGGAGCGCCGACCCCGTGGCCCTGCCTGATTCTGGCGGCACCTTCCCCCCGAAGCCGTTCGACATCGCATATCGCGAGCACCGCATCCATAACGCCTGGTACACAGGCGATATCGCCGACCTGCAGACGATCTACCACGGCAATCAGATGGTCCGGTCGCAGAACCCGATGGGCGGTGTGGTCGGTGCGCTGGCCCGGTTCTTCTGGGGCCGCCCGAACCCGCAGCGGAACAACAAGCTGCACATCCCGGCCGCGGCCGACGTCGCGCGCACGATGGCCGATCTTCTGTTCTCGCAGGCTCCGACGTTCACCGTCGCTGACGGGCAGCTGGACGACGTGAAGGCGCAGGCGCGCCTGGATGCGCTGTTCAACTCGGACGAGGTCGCCGCGACGCTGCTCGAGTCGGCCGAACTGTGCTCGGCTCTCGGCGGAACGTATCTGCGCCTGTGGTGGACAAGGCGGTCGGCGAGCAGGTGATGCTCGGTTCGGTCGCCTGCGACGCCGCGGTGCCGACGTGGCGATACAACCGGCTGTCCGCGGTGTCGTTCTGGACGAAGGTGCTCGACGACAGCGGCACCGTGTACCGGCACCTCGAGCGGCACGAGTCCGGGCGCATCTTCCACGGCCTCTACCAGGGCGATGCCGGGCATCTCGGCCGCGCGATCCCGCTGAGCGAGTCCCCCGAGACCGAATGGGCTGCGGACCTGGTCGATTCGCAGGGCAGCATCCCGACCGGCGTCGACGGCCTGACCGCCGCGTACGTGCCGAAACGTTGCGCCCGAACAGGAAGTGGCGCTCGGTGCCGGGCCTGACGCAGCTCGGCCGCTCCGACTTCGACGGCCTCGAACCGCTGTTCGACGCGCTTGATGAGGCTTACACGTCGTGGATGCGCGACTCGACCTCGGTAAGGCGCGCCTGTTTCGTCGACGAGGGCCTGCTCCACCCGTCCGGCCCCGGCAAGGGCGCAGGGTTCGACACCGACCAGTCGATTTCACGCCGCTGCGTGAGCAGCTGTCGACCGGCCAGAACCAGGCGAACGGCGTGCAGGCGAACCAGTTCGCGATCCGCTGGCAGGACACAGCCAGACGTGCGCGGAAATCCTGAACGCGATCCTGCGTGGCGCGGGCTGTCGTCGAAACAACTTCTCCCGATTCGTCGCTGACGGTCGGCGTGCAGACAGCAACCGAGGTGAACGCCAAGGACCGGCTGTCCGAGCGCACCCGCGCGAAGAAGATCAACTACTGGAAGGCCGCGCTGCGGCCACTGGTGTTCACGGCCATGCAGATCGACCGCGACCTGTACGACTCGGGCGTCGAGCTGACGGACCTGCCGAACCTGAACTTCCCGACCCGGTCGACGACGTCGCCGCTCGAACTCGCGCAGTCGCTGTCGGCGCTGTCGGCGGCCCGCGCAATCTCGACGCGGGAGATGGTCAAGCAGCAGCACCCCGACTGGACCGAGAAGGAAGTCGACGAGGAAGTCGCCGCGATCGCGGAAGAGACCGCGGCCGCCGACGCTGCCCCGATCGAACCGGACGACGAGTTCGACGCAGGCGAGGCCGACGGGGTCGACCCGAACGCCGAAGACGACCCGGCCGACCCGTCACCGACGACGCGAAGTCGAAGACAGACCAGGGCAAGGGAA